>JAQVQL010000078.1 GCA_028701595.1 Herbinix sp. | reverse complement strand
CGAAGTATTAGAAACAGTAGCAGAAGAAATCAACAAGATTACTAGAGAGAAGATTGGCGTTGAGGTAGAGCTGTTACCTATAGCTATATTTGACTATTCATCAAGTGTGAGTCTGACGCTGCAGGGCGGAGGACAAATTGATGTATTCGAGTCTCTAGGTGATTTTAACAACAGTGTCTCTAGTGATATGGCATATGATTTAACAGACATAATAGATACTTATGCGGCAGAGACTAAGGGAATTTTAGGCGATGATATTCTAAAGTCAACAATAAAGGAAGGAAAGCTATATGGTATTCCTACATACAAGCCATATGCATTAACTCCCATGGTAATTTACAAACAGGAAATCGCTGATGAGTTAGATATTGATATGAGTCAGGTTAAAAATATTTTTGACTTAACAAATGTGCTTCGAAAGGTTAAGGAAGCTTATCCTGACATGACTCCTTTGGTACCAGTTCAAACAGGAACCTCTGGTGTTAATATGACTATTCCACAGGTAGATTACCTGACAGATGATTATTTTAGTCCTAAGGGAGTTTTAATGGGCGATGATATGACCGTTGTGGACTATTATGGAACAAGCGAATTTGCAGAGATCACCAATCTTGCAAGAACATGGTATAATGAAGGACTTATTCTGCAGGACGCGGCTACAACTACCAGCACAGCTACAGAGCTAATGTCAGCCGATAACAGCTTCTGCTATGTGGCATCCTATAGCTATCCCCCTGAGGATACTGCAGCATCCTTATCAGCTCAGGTAGGAGGAATTCCTCTTGGCGCAGTTCAGATCGGCGAAGCTTATCTAGATACTACATCTATTAACGCACTATCATGGATGGTTTCTTCAACATCTAAAGTACCTGAGGCAGCTTTGAAATTCCTTAACCTGACATTTACAGACCCCGACTTAATCAATCTTCTGATATATGGTATTGAAGATAGAGATTATGTTATGAGTGAAGATGGATTCATGTCTTATCCTGAGGGCCAGGACGCTTCCAGTGTACCATATACAGCACAATTGAGTTGCGGTACCTTGGGTAATTTCTTCTTAATGCATCCAATGGCAGGCACATCGAAAGAATCCTTGGTTTGGGAAGAGGAACAGAATCAGCTAGCTAAAAAATCTCCTGCTATGGGCTTTACATTTGATTCCAGCGGAGTTAAGACAGAATATACAGCTGTAATTAATGTTATCAATCAGTACTTACCAGGATTATTATGCGGTAGTGTTGATCCTGAAGTAATGATTCCTGAATTCCAAAACAAGCTATCTGAAGCAGGACTAGATACAATTATTGCAGCGAAACAAAGTCAACTTAATGAGTGGCTACAAAATAAATAATTTGGAGAGTAGCATGAAAAAGTTTACTAATAAACACAATAGGGGACTGACCAAAAACGGTCCCCTTCTTTTAATAGCATTACCAGGTATTATATACCTTTTTATTAATAACTACATCCCAATGTTTGGCGTGTTCTTAGCCTTTAAGGATTACAGCTTTGTTAAAGGGATTTTTGGTAGCGACTGGAATGGATTTAGTAATTTCAAATATCTGTTTCGCCAGGACGCCTTATTAATTGTACGAAATACATTGTTATATAATGTGGCATTTATAGTCTTGGGAACTGTATTCGCAATCATAGTTGCCATACTTATGTGTGAATTAGGGGAAAAATTTCGAGTGAAATTATTTCAGTCATCTTTACTTTTACCTAATTTGTTATCATGGGTAGTAATTGGATTTATAGGCTATGCATTTCTTAACTCAGATACAGGCTTCATCAACAATACTATTATAAAGATGGCTGGAGGAGAAAAAATAGCATGGTATATGACACCAAAGTTTTGGCCTCTTATTTTAACCATTGTGTATCTTTGGAAGAGTGTAGGCTATAGCAGTATTATATATATGGCAAGCATTTCGGGAATAGATAAAAGCATTTTTGAGGCAGCTAAAATTGATGGGGCAAAGAAACTGGAACAAATAAGATATATTACCATTCCTATGCTTAAGCCTACAGTTGTTATATTAACCCTTATGTCTATAGGTAGAATATTCTATTCGGATTTTGGGCTCTTCTATCAAGTGCCGATGAATTCAGGGGCTTTGTATAATGTAACCCAGACAATTGATACTTATGTATATCATGGCCTTATGGAATTGCAGGATGTAGGAATGTCAGCAGCGGCTGCTTTATATCAGTCGGTCATAGGATTTGTTCTTGTAGTTGTGGCTAATGCCATAGTAAGAAAAGTTGATAATGACAATGCGTTGTTCTAGGAAGAGATATCCTACCTTATAAAAACACTCATATTTTTATACTATATTTAGGAGAATATAATGTTTAAAATGACAGACGAAAAAAGATTCAGAGGAATTGCCACAATAGTACTAACTATACTGATGGTAATAACGCTACTTCCTATTATATTAATAGTTATAGCTTCCTTTACCGATGAAAAAGCTTTAATCTCCTATGGCTATTCTTATTTTCCAAAGGCATGGAGCTTAAATGCGTATTACTATATGATTAATCAAGGAAAGTTAATTTTTAGAGCATATGGTGTAACTATATTGGTTACAGCTGTTGGAACATTAACAAGTGTTTTATTTACTACCATGTTGGCTTACCCTATGTCAAGAAAGAGCTTCAAGTATAGAAATATACTTTCATTTTTTGTGTTTTTTACTATGCTATTCAATGGTGGTATTGTATCAAGTTATATGATGTGGACTAACATATTTAGCATAAAAAACTCCATCTGGGCTTTAATATTACCTAATTATCTGGTAACAGCTTTTAATGTATTCTTGGTTAGAAATTATTATGCTAATAATGTTCCAGAAGCTATTATAGAATCTGCTCAGATTGATGGAGCATCTGAATTACGTACTTTTTGGAAGATTATAATACCCCTATCGGTACCTACTGTAGCCACTATCAGTTTGTTTACAGCACTGATTTATTGGAACGATTGGCTTAATGGATTGTACTATATTACAAAATCGGAGTATTTTGGTATACAGAACTTGCTTATTAAGATAATGAATAATGTGCAATTCTTAAAATCCGGTTCCTCTAATTTGCTTGGAGTTGGAAATATGAATTTGCCAGGTACTTCTGTAAGAATGGCGATGGCTGTGATAGGAATTCTACCAATATTAATAATATATCCCTTTTTACAGAAGTATTTTATTAAGGGAGTTGTTGTGGGAGCAGTAAAAGGTTAATGAGAGAACCAAAGACCAATGAACATTTCTTTATATGGGAGGCTTTATAATGAATCTAGAATCGGAACACATTATGACTATACATGTGCAATGTAGCATGAATCTTGACATTAAGGATGAAGGAAGAGGCTATCTTCGAGTTATACCAATTATAGGCGGGACCGTCACTGGCAAAATCAGTGGTGAAGTGGTTCCCGGCGGAGCCGATTGGAATACCACTCTAGATTCAAATCTAGCCCATGTATTTGCAAAATACCTATTACGAACATCTGACGGGGAATATATCGATGTACAAAATGAAGGAATTATCAAAGTGGACATAGATAGCAGGATTAAGACAAGGCCTATCTTTAAAGCAGATATGAAGGGGAAATATGCTTGGATTAATTATGGAGTATATGTCGCTTCTCTTGATGCCGGGAATGAAGAAGGTCAGGTTATAATTACAGTATATAAACTTAGTTAAAGTGTAGGAAGGTGAACCTATGGAATGGAAAATGGCGTGGAGCTATTTGCCTGTAAATTATAATTCATGTATTGCAAGGATTAGTAATACAACATTTAGAGGTTTTTTTGTTAATAATCTAAAGGGAGATAAAATAAGGATTAGATTTTCTAATCTTTATTCACCTGAGCAGCTTATACTTGATAAGGTAACGATAGCAAAAAGGACTAAGAACAGCTCGAATATAGAGGGCTTTCAGACTATAAGATATAAAGGAAGAGATACTATAAGTGTTGGATCCGGTGAGCAATTCTATAGTGATGAGATCGATTTTTCTATAAGTTCATCAGAGGATATTGTTATATCTATCTTTATAAATGAACCTACAAAGCTATATTCATTATGCTCAACTTGGTCGGCAAAAAGCTGGTATACCAGATATGGTTTGGATGGGAACTTTACCTTGGAAGGTGAATTCCCCGAAACAGACAACTATGAGTTGTATCCTGCCTTACAGTATGATGAAAACAGGGCTAATCATATCTATGGTATTAGTGGGATTGAGGTATTTACTGAGAGTGATGTTAAGACATTAGCACTATTTGGAGACTCTATAACTCATATGTCCTATTATAGAGATGCTTTGACTCATATGATGACAGATGCATATCCAGGCAAACTAACTATAGTAAATCGCGGTCTGGGTGGTAATAGGCTACTGAATGATTATACTCGGATGTCTGAGATTCCCGGAGGAGGGACAATCTTTGGGAGGGCCGGAATAGATCGATTCATATATGATATATATCAAATGGATATACCCGATTATGTGGTGGTGTTGATAGGAATAAATGATTTTACACATCCATATTTTTTCAATCGTAGTGGTGAGATAATTACCATAGAGGAGTATAAAGAGGGTATATTGAAGCTGATAGATACAGCCCATACAAAAGGAAGTAAAATCCTTATAGGTACAGTCTTGCCCTTTAAGAAAGAAGAATTGATATGGTTTGATAAAGCAGAAAGCCTACGACAAGAGGCTAATAGATGGATTAGAGAGCAAGAGGAGTCTGATGGTGTTATTGATTTTGATTTAGCAATAAGAGATAAATATACATCTGAGATCATGGATGATAGCTGTCATCTTGGAGATGGCATACATCCCAATGAAGAGGGTGGACTAAGAATGGCTAAGGCAGTACCGCTGGAATTGATAATGGAGAGATAAAATTCTCCGCATGTAGCTTAAAAATTACTTTGTTAAGGAGGAAGAATATGACTGTCAAGGAAGTTGTTGATGGTATAATAAAAAAAACTGGACTGGAACCGTTGCCTCACAATAAAACTTGTGATCACTTGATGAGTGGTAGCTATGATATGGAAGTAACAAAGATTGTAACGACCTTTATGGCTACTGTTGAGGTTATTAAAGAGGCTATAGAGATAGGAGCTAATCTAATAATAACTCATGAGCCTACATGGTTTACAGGAATAGATAAAACTGATTGGCTGGAAAATGACCCGGTCTATCATAAGAAGAAACAGCTAATTGACCAGAATAATATAGCCATATGGAGGTTCCATGATCATATACATATGGGAGATGAGGATGGAATTTATAGAGGCTTTGATAAAGAAATAGGATGGGAGAACTTTAGAATCACTAATCCTGAATCCCTGAAATATTTTGGAGTTTGTTATCAGATTCCAGAGACAACTCTAGAGGAACTTTGTAACTTCTTTAAGGATAGATTAGATATGAAGATAATTCAAATTGTAGGAAATCCTAATATGAAGGTTGAACGGGTAAGTGTTCTAGTAGGAGGTGGAAGTCTAGGATTTGGAAGAGAAGAAATGCCCATGGAGTTAATGAATGAGAATAATT
The DNA here is from genome assembly GCA_028701595.1 of Herbinix sp. Lineage (GTDB taxonomy): Bacteria > Bacillota > Clostridia > Lachnospirales > Lachnospiraceae > Mobilitalea. Next base: position 3,900 of record JAQVQL010000078.1, on the reverse strand, counting down.
TGGATCTGCTTATATGTGGCGAGATTACCGAATGGACAACTAGCGCATATGTAAGAGATGCAGCAGCGCTTGGCCTTAATAAAGGTATGCTGGTTTTGGGACATGCAAAAAGCGAAGAGCCTGGAATGAAGCATTTGCCCTCATGGATGCAGGATGTAACTCCTGATATAGAGACTATATTTATTGATTCTAAGGAACCTTTTGAATATTTATGATATTTTATGACTTATGATTGTATAGAGTGTGGAAAACTATGATAGTGTTCCATGTTTTTGTTGCTTGTTATGATAAAATCCAGTATAATCATATAAAATAGATTGATGGAGGCATTATGTCAAGTATACGAGAAGTTGCTATGGAAGCTGGAGTAGGTGTAGGGACTGTATCAAGAGCTCTGAGCGGAAACGGCTACGTGGCAGAGGATACGAAGAAAAGAATATTGGAGATAGCTAAAAGATTAGATTATACACCAAATGAAATGGCAAAAAACCTATCAACCAAGAGAACTGGTATCATAGGTATAGTAGTACCTGATATAGAAAATCCCTTTTGGGGAAGATTTTTGAAGCATGTAGAGATTGGATTATATAATTATGGGTTTAAGTCATTGATTTGCAATACAATCGGAGTTAGTAATAGAGAACAGGACTTCATTGAATTCTTGAAAAGAAAGGCTATTGATGGAATTATAGTAGGTGCTCACTCTCTTAAGGATGAAGCATATTTAGGGTTGAAGCACCCTGTTATAAGCTTTGAGAGAGACATGGGTCCAATGATTCCGCAAGTGTGCTCTAATCATGCGCAGGGAGGTAGGTTTGCTGCTGAAGCACTTCTAAAGGCAGGATGTAAGCGAGTAATTCAGCTTGGAGGTACCTATAACGGTCATACACCCGCAGACGAACGACATATTGAATTTAAAAGTGTTATGGAAGCCGCAGGTGCTAATGTAACCACCATTGAAATGTCATGGGATATGGTGGGATATGATCATTACCGCACCATAATGGAAAATTACATGGAGCTATTCAGTGAAGTAGATGGTATATTTACCGCTGATATAGGTGCATATTTCTGCTTGGCATTTGCCAAAAAGAAAGGTATAAAAGTTCCTGAGGAGTTGAAGATTATTGGGTTTGATGGCCTCGAGATTACCAGGATGTCGGATCCGCAGATTACTACCATTGCACAGGATATTCCAGCTTTATCACGTAGTTGTGTTGGATGTATGATAGATTTACTTGGCGGGAAAAAGGTTGAATCTAAATATATGGTTGATGTGAGCATGCAGGAGGGTGGAACAGTATAGAGGGTTCCATATAATTAATTAGATAAAACAATATTAAGTGTATATTGTGCATAAATTTATTGTGCAATATACACTATTTTTATATTTGAAAATAGATATTGACAAATTAAATATAAGCATATATACTTTAGATATGGAAACGGTTCCACAAAAACTGTTCTATTACATGCTAGCTGAACCGATTCTTATTAACGACCCTTATATGTTAAGGGAGGGACAGAATTATCAAAGGAGGGAATTTTATTTTGAAGAAAAGAATTTGGAGTTTGTTATTAATTATGGTTATGGTTATATCATTATTAGCAGGATGTAAAGGTAAGATAGAAACTGAGGATAAGCCAATAGCAGACAAAACAGATAATAAGTCCTCTGATTCTGACACAGCTAAAAAGGATGACGACAAAGGAAGCCAGACAGATGAGAAGGTAAATATAACCTTCTATTCCACACAGGTAGGAATGGATGACAAGTTTGAGGACATAATTGATAAATTTGAAGAAGCAAATCCTAATATAACAGTAGAGTATATTGTGGCAGGAGATAATCAGCTTCAAAAATGGATGTCCCTATATGCAAGTAATGATGGGCCTACAGTATCTCTAATGGACCCTATCAACATTTGGGAAAACCAGGATAGGATGCTTGTCCTAGAACATTCAGAGAACGAATGGATGAATCAAGTATATGATAGTGCCTATGCCTCATATATATTCGATGGAGACATCTATGCGATACCTATTAGCACACAGGGATATGGAATACTATATAATCAGAGAGTGCTGGATGCGGCTGTTGGTGGAACCTTTGATCCCGACACAATAAGAAGCCGTGATGACCTGAGAGAGCTTTTTGATAAGATAGAGGCATCTGGTGTACCTGCAACCATGATTACAGGAGTTAACTGGTCTATTGGCATGCATTATCTTGCACTTACATATGCAGGCTACAGAGAAAATCGTGAGATAGAAAAGACAGTTGTTGAACAGTCTAGAGCAGGCACTTTTGACTTGGCTAATGATGAGGTTTTCAATTCATTTATGGATACCTTTGATATGCTAGCAGAATACAATTATAATAAGGCCGACCCCTTAGTTGGAAATATTGATATGGATGCAGAGGCTTTGGCAACTGGCAAGGTAGGAACCTGGTTTATGGGAGACTGGAGCTGGGTACAGCTGAAGGACATCCCTAATCGTGATACAGAATTTGGTATCATTCCAATTCCTATTAATAATGATGTTAATGATGAACGTAATAGTCGTATTCCTGCATCTCAGCCTAAGGGCTATTGCATCGATGTAAGCCAGAATAGTGTTGAAAAACAGGAAGCCGGAAAGAAATTCATAGAATTTATATGCTTTGATAATTATGCTCAGCAGATCATAAGTGATGTTATGGGTGCGACTCTCCCCTATGAAAATGTAACCGCAACATCAGATAGTCCACTTGCAGCTGCAACTGCCTGGTATACAGAACAGGATAGAACTATCGATATTTCTAACTTCATACTTATGCCTTCTGATTTTTGGTATGAGAATGGAGCATCAATGGAGGCCTATTTATCTGGAGCAATTGACAGAGATACCTTAGCAGCACAGGTTAGTGATTATTGGAAAAATCAATAAGAAGATTGATTACAAGCATTAGAAACAATATGATTGGGCAGTCGCTAAGGCTGCCCAAACCCTTTAAGAGATGCTTTATAGGATATAAATATTTTTATTAGTAATGTCTGCTTATCAAGTGTGGAGGATAATATGATAAAGAAAAAAGCAAGCATTAGAGTTTTTATGCTATTTGTTGTACCAGCCATGTTTATATGGGTTACAGTTGTATTAATTCCCTTTATATATGGGTTAATCATAACTTTAACAGATTGGAATGGTCTATCTATAGATTATAATTTTATTGGATTTGAAAACTATAAGGCAGTATTTACAGATAAGGCCTTTATAGATTCCCTGAAGAAGACATTTATCTATTCGTTCTCTAGTGTTATATTAAGTAACCTTCTTGGCTTGGCTATAGCTTTAGCCCTAACAGGTAGAATAAAGGGAAAGAATCTGTTCAGAATGGGCTTCTTTACACCTAATATTATAGGAGGCATTATACTAGGGTATATATGGAATTTTATTTTTGCTTTTGCTCTTACATCCTTCGGAAAATTTTCGGGTTGGGAGTTTCTCGAGAAATCATTTCTTACTGATCCTAATAAGGCTATGCTTGCAATGATTATTGTTACAACCTGGCAGATGAGTGGCTATCTGATGGTTATTTATATTGCTGGATTGGTTAATGTTCCTAGGGATATTATAGAGGCAGCAGATATTGATGGGGCAGGCTTATGGAATAAGATACGTTATATTAAGATTCCTATGATAAGAAACTCTATTACTATATGTGTTTTCCTTGCTATTACAAGGACCTTTATGGCATTTGATATAAATCTTTCGCTTACAGCAGGGGGACCCTACAAATCAACAGAGATGATATCTTTCAAGATATATCAGACGGCTTTTTCCAATATGAAATTTGGATTAGGTCAAGCGCAAGCGGTTGTCTTATTTGTAATAGTGGCAGTTGTATCAATTCTA
>JAQVQL010000077.1 GCA_028701595.1 Herbinix sp. | reverse complement strand
ACCATCATTATATTGTTTTATCTCATCAAGGTTTGCCATCACTCATCCTCCTCATTAAGTTCTCTTATTATTTCATATTCTTTATCTTCATTGACAAGTTGCTTTTTTTCAACGTCCATAGTGTATTTATACTCATTATTCTGTATGGAATTTATACGATATACATTATATGCCAAAAGTTTCTTTATTCCTTTATTAACAAATAGTACATTATCACCTTCAACAATATTTTGATCATTATCATTTATCATTTCTATACATAAATTTTGTTTACCAATATCAAAAGAATATGAATCTGGTAACTGAAGTGGTTTAATTATCCGTTTTCCATTTTCGTCTAAACAAATATCATCTATATCATTAACAGGCTTATCAATATTATATATTTTAAGATTTCTCAATCGGAGTTTATAATCATCTAATACCTTTGGATTAATAACAACCCGCGACTCTCCTTTATTCTCTTTTTCTTCAATTAAGAACTCCCATCTCGCCATTATAAGTATTGGTTTCCAATCTTTATATCTCATTATTAACGAATTCATTTCAATTTCAGTATTGTCTTCTCTAATCTTTTTTATTTCATTTATAACGTCTGTATAGTTTCCGCCCTCGTCTTCTAATCTCCAAATAAGATAACCGAATTCTGTACTATTTAGATACCCTATATCTAAAATACCTCTTATTAAAACATTAGGTGGTTCAACATCGGAATTACTATCCGGGCACCCAAAATTATCCCGACCAAACTTTATATTTTCTAAAGAATCTACCAGCAATCCCCATATCTTTTGTGTGTCATTATTTTTCACGGCTACATATAACTGCTTTCCACTTTCAGTTATTCTCCTAGGCGAGCGATTCCTGTTAATATCCTCCCACTCAATAAAGCCAAAATATGATAGTACTTGCATTTTCTTAGTATAAGAAGATTGATATTGGTCATCTCCAATTTCATTTTTCAGTTTTTGCTTAAAATCCTTATTTTGCATCCACCCGTTTGCTTTATAGTATATTTCAAGAGTGGACTCTATCTCTTCTAGTACCGCAGAGTGCTTTGGCATTACTATTTTCCCCATTTATAAATCCCCCTACATTTGCTCAAGTAAAGATATCATTATTTCCTTTATAAGTTTTGATGGAATCCCTTCACCAATTACATTTCTAATAAAACTATCTCCTGCCCAATCTGGAATATTCCAATCAAGTGGTAGTGAAGTAACAATCATTATCTCATATATCGATAATACTCTAGGATCAGAATACAACTTTTCTCCATTACTTGCAATAAACTCTCGCCCTGGATGTACACATGCCAAAGAGGAAATAACCCCATTGTTTTGTGTTATTGTTCTACAAGGCATATCCCACTTAAGTCTCCTATAATGATTATGATGTGCCTTAACTGGTGTTCCATCTAGTTTTTGCGGATAATATTTTTCATTGTAAATAGCCGATTTCCCTGTTGGTGTGTGAAGCATCCACTCAACTTGTTTCCACGAATGTGTTGGAGGATAATGCCATTTTGATATTTTTAATCCTTCCAGCCTTTTTTTCTCGTAACAAGGAAACTTCTCCATAGTCATTTCCTTTCCATCTCGTAATCTGGGATCTAAGGATGGTAAATGTCCAATGGCTTCCTCTAAAGTAATCTCTCGCTTTTTTTTAGGAAATTCCCAAATATAATCCAGATCATTCCTTACTAGTAAAAAAATGTTTCTTTCTCGTAATTGTGGAACTCCATAATCTTTCGCCTTAACTAGTGTTTCTTTATTAAACCTATATGTATCGCCTAACTCCTTTTTTAGATACTCTGGTATTAACATTATTTCATTTTTATACCTAATCTTTGTAGATAGTTGCTTAGGTACATTTTCCAAAAAAACAAATTTAGGATTCACTCTCTTAATTACATCAACTGCATAAAAAATCAATTGATTTCTTGAATCAAACTCTAATCTCAATCCTGCTTCGCTCATTCCTTGACATGGCGGAGTAGCAATTATAAAATCAATGCCCTCACAATTCGCTTCCTCAACTATCATACTCCTTATAGAATTGTCAGTTATATCTCCACAAATCATATGTGTATCAGAATACACTTCTTGATAAAATCTAGCCCTTTTTTCGTCTAGTTCATTTGCAATTTTTATATCTATATCTAGTTCATTCATATATGCCTCGCCTATCCCTACACCTGAGAATAGTGAAAGCCCTTTAAGAATCGCCATATTATATCAGCCTCCCAACAATGCTGCAAACACTTTTTTAATAAACAAAGGAGGTATCCCCTCTCCAATAATCCTTCTTAAAAATGCTTCCGATGTACTCTGTGGAACCGGCCAATTTTTTGGCAAACTCATAATAATCATTAATTCGTATAGTGTTAATGCTCTAGGATCAGAGTAAATATTATTTCCACTTTTATCTTTTCCTATTAGTCTTCCTGGATGCACATTGTTTTGAGATGAAATCTTTCTATTATCCATTGTTACTGTATAGGCTGCTGTATCCCAATTTTGCCTTTTATAAGTATTGCGATATCCCTTAACCGGTTCCCCATTTTCTTTAATAGGATAATAATTTTTATTGTCAAATGCAGTACAGCCTGTAGGTGTATGCATCATAGCTATGACTTGTCGTTTAATATGATGTGGTGGATTATGCCAGCGTGAAATTTTAAGAGCCTCTTCTTTTCTTTTCTCAAATTCCGGGAAAAGTTTATGAAATTCATTCGATTTCATATCTTTAACAAAAGGATCCACCATAGGTAAATCTCCAATCGCATCTCTCATTGTTACCTTTTTTTTGTCTTTCTCTGGTAGATTCCATATACTATTAACATTATTCCTTGTCATTAATATTATTGCTCGTTCCCTTGTTTGTGGAACAGAATAATCTTCTGTATTTATAATATATTGCTTTATAATATATCTATCTGCAAGATTTTTTTCTAGTAACTTTGGTATAAGAATGCGTTTGCCTTCTATTTCTATCTCTGTGTTTAAAAACATAGGTACATTTTCAATAAATACGTATTTTGGCATTATCTTATTAATTATTTCAATAACAGGATAAATTAATTTATTTCTTTCATCATCTGCATCCATCTGCCCTGCTGGACTCATACCCTGACATGGTGGTGTTGCCATTACTATCTGCACATTATTTTTGATGCAATTATAAACAATCTCATCAATTACCATTTGACTTTTAATATCTCCACATATCATATGTGTAGTAGGATATATTTCAGAATATAGTTTAGCCCTTCTCTCTACTAGTTCATTTGCAGCAACCACATTAATTCCTATTTCTTCTAAATATGCCTCTGCAACTCCTATATTTGCAAACAATGAAACAGCATTCATATAATTGTCCTCCCTAATGTAAATCTCTTTTGCTTTTTATATAAGAAAAGTACCATTTAACTGATCTCTTAATTTGAGAACGAACAGAACAGGATATCTTCTTATATTCATCTAATTGCTCTAATCTAAAAATATATACCTCATCATCATACCAAGGCAAAATCTTATCTGCCCGCTTTACTCTTGATATTGTGTCACTTATTACAGCGGTTGAATATTCAGTGTTATTAATTAGCCATTCCTTAAATCCATTAACATCAATCATAATATTCTCCAATATACTTATTTTAATATTGATAGAATAAGTATATCATGTATCGCCGATTGGCGTCAATACTTTGACGCCACGTTGTAAAAGTTTGAGTACATTTACATATTTTATTAAGTTCTAGTTAACATCTTCTTTCAGAAAGTGTAGCATATACAATTACCATTGGATGTCTATATATAGATTATTTTTTATATTCTTCCAAAAGGCGCACTTTCCAATTTTGTTTTTTTATACATCTGTTGCTTTGATGAGGTTTTTTCTATAGCCTCTATAGTTGGATGATTTTCTCTTATATAATCTAAAAACAAAGTTCCCAGCACAATTCTATACTTACGAGATATTCTATTCCACTCATATCCTTTAAACAAATCCCTAAGCAAAAATTCTTCACCTTTATTTAATTTTTCTGTTTCATCAATTGCCTGTTTTAATAGCACTTGAATATCATACATCAATAACATCCTCCATAATAACAACGTTGTTAAATTAATTATAACTTTCTTTCAATTATTGTCAAACATATAATCATTTTAAGATACCATATATATTATACAAAAGAACAATATACAGTGACATTTCACACGTGGTTCATATAATTAACCTTTCTCAATTTATTTACAAAAAATAAATAAAGCTTTATAATGTAATAAAATTGCATTATAAGGAGGCTTTATGTACCCTAACAGATATCAATTAAAATTAGCCTTGGCAAAGGCAAATGAAAGTATTAGTAATACGTTTATTATGAATACCAAAGCTCAATTCGAGGTTATTCCTACGAATGAGATTATTAGTGGTTATGAATATGTACATCATTTCAGAAATTGTGATCCTAATGATTTATATGTAGGTAAAAAGGCATCCGAAGATGATAGATATTTAGATGAAATAATGAATGAAGCCGAAGATCAATGGATGAGATTTATCAGAGGTGAAATACCAGCATACCCTTTGGCAGGGCAAGAAAATATCTCTTTTAATCTTTCAGATAGTTTTCCTGATATAAAAACTAGATTTTTTACAGGTAATCCTACTAAAGATTTATAAAATTATGATTATTATCCCAAGTGGTTTATTACCACTTGGGATATGCTTATTTAAGTTTTATACCTGTGCTATTTAAGATATACTCTATTACAGCCAATTTAGGAATTCTCCAACTTCGTCCATTCTTGAAGCTTTTTACCTGACCACTTTTTAGTAATTGGTATGCATGATTTCTTCCAATTCCCAACATCTCAGCCATCTCATCAAGATTTACTATATCATTATATTGCTCAAACAATATTACCAACTCCTTTATATTTTTATATTACTTTAATGTTAACTTTATAAGAAGGTAAATTTGTATGCAATTAAATGTTCTAATGATATATTCATAAACATTGAACACCATTAATGCCTAACACTAATTAAAGATACTTGCTAATAACGAAAAAGGCGTATCTGTAACTAAACAGCTCTATTTTGATTTATATTTTCTAGATCCTGAGAAAATATACCGGAAGTTCTTGTCGCAGATAATACAGCATCAACTAGGGCTCTTTTCTTTGCCATCTTTAAAATTGTGTTAGATATACTAAAGGGATCTTGATTAATATACTTTTTTTCTTTATTATTGCAGCAGCCTACTCCTTCAGCTTCAATAATACCGGTCCTTTTATTAACTAATGTAATCTTTATTTCATAATGAAAGAGTCCTTTGTCAAAATCTTCTATACGGTTAATTATATCTATTATTTTAGAGAATCCGTATACATCACATAACTTTTCTGCACCTGCTTTAAATAATGTCGGTTTAGGGCAATTTGGAATAAAGCCATAGTCGATGTTTGGTACCATCATATATTTTATGAACTCCTGCAATTGTTGAATTCTATCTTTTGCTTCTTTTAGTGTAATCTCAAATTGAGGAACATTATTCACAATCACCTCACTTTGTCTCGGTATCTGTGGTACATCACTGGGCTGTGTATTGTTAGTAACATCAGAGGACAAATTAACTAAGTTAGTGTTGTTATCTTCACCATAATTATTATTATTTATTTTTTGGTTATGCCGATTATTTATTTCAGCCATATTATTTTGATATAAACCATTCTGATTAAAGTACATAGGATTCTGAAATTGTGCAATATTTTCAGTGGCTCTTACTTTCGGGTTTAAGGTGTCTTATAGGTTCATTGATATTACTCCTTCCTCATACAACAGAAAATCTACGATAAGCTATCGTATTTGAGTACTTATCGTAGATTTCTGGTTGTTCTTCCTTTAATTTCCTTGTATTTAAACGTTCACTTCCCACGGATATCCATTTAATCTTTCGATCCCCTACAACACCCTCCTCATTTTCTCCTAGTAGGACTTTCATTTTATTAGCCATCTCATTTTTCCGATTTGTCAGGTCTTTAATGCGCTCATTAGTTTCCTCATATTCACGAACCAAATCTAATGTATCAATTGGAAGTTGAATTGATACATTCCGGCTTTTACTAAAGATACTATTTAGATATTCCGTTGAAGCATCAGATCCATCAATATCTGGTGGAATACGATTTTTAACACAATTCCAAAAGTTTTTCTCAATCTGTATAATTGGTTGTATTAGCCCTTCGTCTCTTTGTACTTCATAATACAAGAAATGATTACCACCTATTAAGACAGCCACATAGGCCTTTTTATATCCAGTTACCGCCATGTAATGTTGGACTTGTAGCTGGTATTCTGGTGGTACACCGTACTTCCATTGCTCTGATTTATATGTAGAAGCAGTTTTTGCCTCAAAGATACATGTACCATTCTTTGGGTCTTTTACTATACCATCTACATTTGCGAGCATAAAGTCGTACTTCGGATGCTGCATCATTACTTTTCTTTCCCTCACTTTTAGACCAGTACGATTTGTAAATTCTTTTTTTACTATTGGTTCTAATACTGTTCCCCAGTATGCTACCTCAGAATCAGTAGGTTGAAGTGGCATCATACCACTTTTCTCCATCCATAATTGCATAATAGATTTAAATTTGTTGATTCCACATAATATAGAAACATCCGAACCACCAATCCCTTTATTCCGATATTCTAACCAAGTTTGATAATCCAGATCTTTTGTAGCAACTAAAATATTACTCATGGTATTATTCCTCCTGAAATAGTGAATAGAGTTGACATATGTCACTGTCATAATAATATACATTATCAGATAGTATCTCTTCTTTTGGTACTTCTGTTTCATTTACCTCTTTCACCATTTTTAATAGTTCTTCTTTTGGAATAGGTTTAATTGATGGTACAAGTATTAATTCATGTATACTTGATGGCAAAATATAAAAGCTACTACCAATTTTTTTGCTAAAATTATTTAATTCATCCTTATATAATAAACAGGTAGCACCATTAATCCCGATCTTGTTAGTTAATACATACATTTTACTTTCATTATTGGAAAGAGAAACATTCTCAGAATAAAGTATTTCCATCATAGTATCTAAATCGCTTGTATCACTCCCTATATTTGTAGAGAAAGAGTTCTTTATTAAACTCTTTAGGACTTTTTCCATAGTTCTTATATTGCAACCATATAAAAGAAATGTGTTACGTTTAGCATGCTCGTATAAGGCATTAATATTAATATCCCACTTTTGAAAGATATCATCGTTTACCATTATTGTTCCAGTACATTCTTCATCTTTTTGCACGATAACTAGGAATATTATTGCCAAGTCCATCCACTTAAAATGTGGCATCTTTTCAAGCAATTTCTTATTTTTATCGTAGTTAATAAGTTTATAAACAACTTTATCTTCAACCAGAGTAAAATTCATCACGTAATCGCATGATAAATCTTTTCTATTATTACATTGATAATAGAATGTAATAATATCTTGAGCTATTAAATCAATTGTTTTTCCTTCCTGATAATCCTTAAAATAAGATTCTAAATAAATATTAGGTATACTGGTTTGATTCTTTTTATAGATAGTTAAGCTTTTAAGAACTATTCCATTCAGTTTATTTACATTAACAAGATCAGCTGAAAATTCATCACCTAATATTTCTTGAACAGTTGTTTTAGTTTGTTCACAAAATTTGATATAATCCATATATATTCTCCTTTAGCTATTCTATAGAGTTCCTATTATTGTTCTTTAATTTCTCTAATGGTTCAAGTCCTTTAGATTTCTTATTCTGATGTAGACTTATTACAAGATATATAATACATGTCCCTAGATTGACTAATACATTACATAAATGAATTCTAATAACTCTTTTCATAATTATTTAGCTCCTTACATTAAAAAACTTCCATAAGAAACGGCAGCACATGTCATTACTTTATGAAATATCACCACAGACCCATTTGTCCCCAGAGCAAGGATAAAGTAGTAATAAATATTTAATTATATTCTTTGGGTGACAAAAGGTCTTATGTTATACAATTTGTTAGGCGACTTGCTTCACTAATTGATAGGCTTTATCAATCATACTATTACCATCAATAGTACGTGCAAATAGATTTTCACGATAAGTATTTGTTTCTCTTAAGGGCTTAGAATGTGTAGCCGAGTCTGACACTGCATTAATTAGGCGATAGGTGTTTTTCTGTAAATGTTGCAAATCAGGAGCATAATAATAACGCATAATAATATCATCTCTCTGTTTCATTACATTTCTCTCTTGAAGGTCACTAGCATCACTTGGTATTGGTAGCAGTTCACTAACAATCTCACTAACAACTTCGTCAGAAACCATGTGATTATTCATATGGTAAATTTCCTCTCCAAGCTTATCCATATAATCTTCAGCTCTAAATAAAGTTTCCTTAGCATCTTCAAGTTTAAGATTGATATCCCCTGTATGATTTGCACTCCATGATCTAGTTGCAGTAGATAATGCTAGGTTCAGTGTATTCTGGCAAACAACCCGGATGGGAGTCATTGCAACACGGATAGCTCCACTACCATCATGAGCATTTGTGAAAACTAGGTATGGACTAATTCTATCTCCGGCAACGATATAAGCAGCAGGAAGCTTAGCCAGTAGCCATACACGTCTGCCTTCTTGTAATGAACCAGCTGTTTCATAGCGAACACCTTTACCTAATAGATCATCTGTAAAATTAAAAGCATCACGATTCTGTACAATTCTATATCTAGCAGTAACTACTCCAAGCACCTTGTCGTCAGAATCACGGATATTTGCTTTGTAGCCTTCAACCTGAATTCCGGTATCTGTAAGTATAGGCCTTTGTACTACACTCCAATTAAGTCCTGCTCTTATTAAAGCTTCTTCAGATGATAAAGCACCTTCTACCTGAACGCCAAGTCCGTGCCATGGCTTTTGCCTACCTGCGAAAAACATTGTTTCTACATTTGCTGACATAATAAATCATCTCCTTATAATAATTTTAAATTAATATTAATTTATAAAATATAGTGATATAAACGCAGAAAAGGATAGAAACCATTCAGATTCCTATCCTTCTTATACAAATACTATATTAATAAAATTATTCGATACTTATAACATCCCAATCTCCATTAGCTTTTTTTCAACTGTTATGTACCATTGATCATAGTTACCATCACTTGTTGTAACTGCAACACAGCACGTATAGTTTAAATCTGAATTTTTAACAACTCTTTCTTCACTATAAACTCCTGGCTTTAGGTCTGCATCATTCTTGTCTGAAAACCATTCAATATAGGTAGTTGCTTCTTTCCATGCCTGTTCTTCCATGCTTAAGTCCTTATTACATGCGGTAACACTAAATGTAATTAGAGCAATGGCTAGTACAACAATAAACTTTTTGAAATTCATATCATCAATCCTTTCATTTATTGTACCAAATCGCTAGCGCGATGGCTAGCCTAGGTACATTTTTCCCACTACATCTTCTCTGTCTCAAAGTTTTATCTTCTTTTAAAAAAAATAGTAGCGGAAGTTTAATATATGTTTTATTGTT
>JAQVQL010000076.1 GCA_028701595.1 Herbinix sp. | reverse complement strand
GTCCCGTATTTATAGTGGCTTTCACAACTCACTTAAAAAGGATGGTATCTTATTTGTCGGAAGCACAGAACAGATGCTTCAGGCAAATCGGCTTGGTTTTCAATCTCTCAAATCGTTTTTCTATATAAAACAATAAATATGGTACCAGGTACAGAAATTTGTACCTGGTACCTTTGCTTGAGCAAATATCATCACTTGATGAATTCAAAATTATATGTTGATTTTTCATATGATATCGAGTATATTAATCTATAGATTAGCCATGAGATACATAATTTAACTTTTAGTCAGCTAATATTATTAATTATGAATAAATACAGTACTTATTTATCAGTACTTACATAGCATGAGAATGCAGATAGGAGTGAATATGCGAAAAGCGATTACGATTGCGGTTGACGCAATGGGAGGCGACAACGCTCCTAAAGAAATTGTTAAAGGGGCTGTACTTGCAGTACAGGACAGAGAAGATATCAAAGTTATTCTTGTTGGTCAAGAAGAAATTATTCTAAAAGAACTTGGCGGATATGAATATGACAGGGAACGAATAATAATTGTTAATGCCGAGGACAATATCTCGAATAATGAGTCTCCTGTTTTGGCCATACGACGCAAAAAGAATTCTTCTATAGTTGTTGCCCTTAATCTGGTAAAGAACAGTGAAGCAGATGCCTTTGTTTCTGCAGGAAGTACTGGTGCAGTCCTTGCAGGTGGGCAGTTGATTATAGGAAGAATTAAGGGCGTGGAACGTCCTCCCCTTGCTCCGGTTATCCCCACAATAAATGGTGCATCACTTTTAATTGACTGCGGTGCTAATGTAGATGCAAGGCCTTCTCATCTAGTACAATTTGCTAAAATGGGTTCTATCTACATGGAGAATGTAATGGGAATAGAAAAACCAAGAGTTGCTATTGTTAATATTGGAGCAGAAGAAGAAAAGGGTAATGGATTGGTTAAAGAGACATTCCCTTTACTAAAGGATTTACCTGATATTAATTTTATCGGAAGCATAGAAGCCAGAGACATTCCTTATGGCCGTGCTGATGTTATAGTTTGTGAAGCTTTTGTAGGTAATGTTATATTAAAACTCTATGAAGGACTAGGAATGGCTCTTATTGAAAAGATAAAAAAAGGATTAATGAGTACCACCAGAAGTAAGATTGGTGCTTTACTTAGCAAAACTGCTCTAAAAAAGACTTTAAAAGACTTTGATTCATCTCAGTATGGTGGAGCTCCTTTATTAGGTCTGAAGGGCTTAGTAGTTAAAACCCATGGAAGCTCTAAAAGTAACGAAATAAGAAATTCTATTATTCAATGTGTTACTTTTACTGAGCAGAAGATTAAGGAAAGAATAGAAGAGAATTTAAAGGAAACAGATAAATAACTTATTAAAGAAGGGTGAATGATTATGGAATTTGAAAAGCTACAGAAAATTATAAGTGAAGTATTAAATGTGGATGCTGATGAGATAACAATTGAAACTACTTTTGTTGATGATCTTGGTGCTGATTCTCTTGATTTGTTTCAGATTATTATGGGTATCGAAGAGGAATTCGATATCGAAATTGCAAATGAAGAAGCCGAGAAAATTTTAACAGTTGGGGATGCTGTAGAACAAATCAAAAATGCTACAAATTAGGTTCATATTATTTATTAGTGATATGTAAAAGCCCTGTGAATAAGGTTTGCCTTATTTAATGGGCTTTTAATTCAATAAAAAAGATATTATAAAGGAGAATCATACACATGAGTAATAGAAATTATGAAACCTCCCTAACAGAGCTGGAAAATAAAATTGGATATGGCTTTAAAAACGATGATCTTCTTCTTCATGCTCTGACCCATAGCTCATATGCAAATGAAATGAATATGAACAAGGAAGATAATAATGAACGATTAGAATTTCTTGGAGATGCAGTATTAGAGCTTGTAACCAGTGAATATGTTTATAATGAACATAAACATTTGTCTGAGGGCGATTTAACAAAGCTTAGGGCAAGTATAGTCTGCGAACAGACGCTGTCCTACTGTGCTAGAGATATGAGCATAGGAGATTACTTACTGTTAGGCAAGGGTGAGGATTTATCAGGAGGAAGAGAGCGAGAATCTATTCTTTCCGATACATTGGAGGCAATTATTGGCGCAATTTATCTTGATGGTGGTTTTACTAATGCAAAAGAGTTCATAAAGGCAAATATTCATTACAAGGTTGAAAATAAGGAGCTCTTTTTTGATAGCAAGACTATCTTACAGGAAATAATCCAAAATGATAATAACAAACAGAAAATACGCTATAAGCTCATATCCGAGGAGGGTCCTGACCATAATAAATCCTTTACAATGGCTCTATTTATAGGAAACAACCAGGTGAGCTTAGGTGTAGGGAAAACTAAAAAAGCTGCAGAGCAAGAAGCTGCTATGCAAGCTATTAAAAGACTGCAAAACAAA
Organism: Herbinix sp.; assembly: GCA_028701595.1. Taxonomy (GTDB): domain Bacteria; phylum Bacillota; class Clostridia; order Lachnospirales; family Lachnospiraceae; genus Mobilitalea. Next base: position 7,190 of record JAQVQL010000076.1, on the reverse strand, counting down.
TAAACGGATGGGAGACACTATATGTATTTGAAAAGCATAGAAGTACATGGCTTTAAATCCTTTGCTAATAAAATGCTACTTGAGTTCGACAATGGAATTACTGCCATCGTAGGTCCAAACGGTAGCGGTAAGAGCAATATTGCCGATGCTGTTCGTTGGGTACTTGGAGAACAAAGCGCAAAACAGCTAAGAGGTTCCAAGATGGAGGATGTTATATTTTCTGGGACTGAGATGAGAAAGCCTCTTGGCTATGCATATGTTTCGCTTACAATGAATAATTCCGATCATAAGCTTCCTATAGAGTTCGAGGAGGTAACTATAACAAGAAAGGTTTATCGTTCAGGAGAAAGCGAATATATAATCAATGGCTCCTCTTGCCGCCTTAAGGATATTCAGGAGCTGTTTATGGATACTGGTATCGGTAGAGAAGGCTATTCAATTATTGGTCAAGGACAAATCGATAAAATTTTAAGCGGAAAGCCCGAGGATAGAAGAGAGCTATTCGATGAAGCTGCCGGTATAGTTAAATTTAAGCGCAGAAGAAATGCTGCCGAGAAAAATCTGGCGGAGGAGCGCTTAAATCTTTCAAGAGTTTCAGATATAATTTCTGAAATAGAAAGACAACTGGTTCCTTTAGAAGGTCAATCTGAAACTGCAAAGATATATTTAAAATATAAGGAAGAACTAAAGGATCTTGAAGTATCTCAGTTCTTAAAGGAATATGATAAAATTCATAGCTCCAAGGAGGATATCGATAACAAGCTATCTATAACTAATGAGGATATGCAATCTACTCAAAAGGAATATGAAAACACTAAGGATGAATACAAACGATTAGAACAGCAGCTTGAGGAGTTTGACGTAAGTATTGAAGCCGATAAAGCTACTTATAATGATTTACTTCTTAGTAAAGAAAAGGCAGAGGGTGAAATTAAGGTTCTAAATGAGCAGATTAATTCACTCTTACAAAATGATGAACAGTATCAGGATAGAATTCATTCCAGCGAGCAGGAAATCTTGATAAAGAAGACTGAAGAACAAGACTATCTTAGCGAGAAAGAAGAAATAGACCTTAATTTAACTCAAATAGACGATAAGCTTAGCGAAGCACTGGTCCAGTTAGATAAAATAAAGGAAAATATAATAAATTATAGTAAAGAACTAGAAGTATGTAGTAATGCTATATTTGAATATATGAATAAGAACTCTGGTATAAAGAGCAGTATGCAACGATATGAAACTATGCTAGAGCAAAATGCTATCCGAAAGGCACAGCTTAATCAAAGAATTCTTAAAAGCAAAAGCGAAGAAGAGGTTTTTGAGGAAGAAATTAATAAGTGTAAGGATAATTTGAATATTATTTCAGATGAAATTCTTACATATTCCAATGAAGGTGCAGAAGTTGAAAAATCCATACAGGATATACAGGCTGGAATAGATAATATTACACATAATATAAATGATCTACAGGGACGATATCATTTAGAAAAGTCAAAATTAGAATCATTAATAAATCTTACCGAACGATATGAGGGTTATGGCAATAGTATAAAAAAAGTAATGGAGCAAAAGCACAATAATCCTGGTATTGTCGGTGTTGTGGCCGATATAATTAAGACCGAGAAGGAATATGAAACGGCAATTGAAACAGCCCTAGGACAAACCATTCAGAACATAGTAACTACGGATGAGAATACACCCAAGGATTTAATTGCATTTCTTAAGAAGAACAAATACGGAAGAGCAACATTCTTACCCCTTACAAATATATCTGCAGGAAGAGGGCTTCATAACCATGTTGTACTAAAGGAAAATGGCGTTATAGGAGTCGCAGCCACCCTTGTCGAGGCTGACAATAAATATAGTGAATTAATCGATTATCTTCTTGGAAGAATAATTGTTGTAGATAATATTGACAATGCAACTCTGATTGCAAAAAAATATAACCATTCCCTTCGTATTGTAACAAAGGAGGGAGAGTACCTAACGCCAGGTGGCTCCATATCAGGAGGTGCTTACAAAAACGTAAGCAATCTTTTGGGTAGACGAAGAGAGATTGAAGCTTTAGAGGAATTGATTAATAAGCTCCAAAAGCAAGGCAAAGAGCTTACTCTTAATCTTGAAACAAAAAATAAGGAAAAATCCAACTATCTAGTTCGTCTTGATGAAGCCAAAAAGCAGCTTCAGGAAAAATATCTGATGCAAAATACTGCGAAGATAAATCTTGACCAGATTATAGCTAAAAAAACCGAGGCGGAATCCGTATATCAGGACTATGTTAAAGAATTAGATGAAATAGAGAATCAAGCAGTTGAACTTAAGCAAAACCTGGAGGAGTTAAATAATTCTCTTTCTGAGAACCAAGTTAAGAATTCTGAGATGGAGAAAAAGATTGAAGAGCTTAACATTCATCTATCAAAGGAAAGAGAAACAGAAAGCTTGGCAGGAGAGAAAGCTTCATCATTAAAAATGGAATTATCATCCCTTGAGCAAAACAACCATTTTATTATGGAAAATGTCAAGCGAGTTAAAAGAGAGATTGAAAGATTATACGAGGATGAGGCTTCTATTAAAGGTGATATGCAGAAGGCATATAATATAGTTCAAGAAAAGAAGCAAAGTATCAGTCTGACAAATGATACTATTAATAAAACAAATGAATCCTTAACAATACTGGATGTGCGAATAAAAGAGCAGATAGCAGAACGTGATCAAAATACAAAAATCCATAAGAACTTCTTTGAAAAGAGGGATGAGCTATCAGGACGCATCCATGATCTTGATAAGGAAAGCATAAGGCTTACTAGCCTTAAAGAAAAACTTGTGGAGCAGCTTGATCAACAGATGAATTATATGTGGGAGGAATACCAATTAACATATTCTACAGCTGTGGAATATATTGGCGCAAAGGATATTCCTATAACAAGTACGAAAAAATCTATATTAGAAATCAGGACAAAGATAAAGGAGCTTGGAGATGTAAATGTAAACGCTATTGAAGACTTTAAGAACCTATCTGAGCGCTATGAATTCCTAACTATACAACGGGAGGACTTGATTAAGGCCGAAGTAACTCTTCTTGAAATAATAAATGAATTAGATATTGAAATGAAGATACAGTTCAAGAAACAATTTGAAGCTATTAATAAACAGTTTGACTTAGTATTTAAGGAGTTATTCGGTGGAGGAAAGGCTGATCTCGAGCTAACTGACGATGAGGATGTATTGGAAGCAGGAATTCGTATAAATGCTCAACCGCCAGGGAAGAAGCTTCAGAACATAATGCAGTTATCAGGTGGTGAGAAGGCATTGACAGCCATAAGTATTTTATTTGCCATACTCAACCTTAAGCCTTCGCCATTTTGCTTACTTGATGAGATTGAGGCAGCACTTGATGATTCCAATGTAAAGCGTTTTGCAAAATATCTCAGAAAACTATCTAATGAGACTCAGTTTATAATCATTACCCATAGAAGAAATACTATGGCTTCCGCAGATATCTTATATGGTATTACTATGCAGGAAAAGGGTATATCTACACTGGTATCTGTCAGCCTAATCGAAGGCGAGCTGGATAAATAACTTGATAATATAGCATAAGGAGGATGTAATGGGAGAGAACAAAACCGGTTTTTTCGGTAGACTAGTTAATGGACTCACAAAAACAAGAAATAGTATTGCTCAGGGCTTTGATGCTATATTCAGCAGCTTTTCTAGCATTGATGAGGATTTCTATGAGGAACTTGAAGAAACCCTTATAATGTCGGATTTAGGTGTTAATACAACTAATGCAATACTTGATAACCTTAAAGCAAGAGTAAAGGAAGATAAAATAAGAGATCCCATAGAATGCAGAGAGCTTCTAGTAAATAGCATAAGGGAACAGATGAGTGTTAATCATGCTGCTTATGACTTCGAAAATAAGAAATCAATTATACTTGTTATGGGTGTAAATGGTGTAGGAAAAACCACCACAGTGGGTAAGCTTGCCGGGCAGCTTAGAGAACAAGGAAAGAAAGTTATTCTTGCTGCAGCTGATACCTTTAGAGCCGCGGCTATAGAGCAGTTGACACAGTGGGCTCATCGTGCTAGTGTGGATATCATATCCGGAAAGGAAGGCTCTGACCCTGCTGCGGTTATATATGATGCTGTTACAGCCTTTAAGTCAAGAAAAGCAGATATACTTATCTGTGATACCGCAGGTAGGCTTCATAATAAAAAGAATCTTATGGAGGAGCTTAGAAAAATTAATCGTATTATTGAGAGGGAAGCTCCTGATTGTCATTTAGAGACTCTTGTAGTTCTCGATGGCACCACAGGTCAAAACGCTCTTGCACAAGCAAAGGAATTTAACGAGGTTGCGGACTTAACCGGAATAGTCCTTACTAAGTTGGATGGAACAGCAAAGGGTGGAATTGCCATTGCAATTCAATCCGAACTAAGTATTCCAGTAAAATATATAGGGATAGGCGAGCACATCGATGATTTACAGAAATTTAATGCATCAGATTTTGTAAATGCATTATTTCAGAAAAATGAATAGGAGACGATAATATGAACCTTGATAAGTTCGAGGAAGCAACAGAAGCCGTCAAGAAGGTAACAGTCCGTACAAAGCTCATATATAGTGAGTATTTCAGTGAAGCTTCAGGAAACAAAGTATATCTTAAGCCGGAGAATATGCAATATACCGGTGCTTATAAGGTTAGAGGTGCTTATTATAAGATAAGTACTCTATCTCAGAAGGATAGGGACAAAGGACTTATTACTGCTTCAGCTGGTAACCATGCTCAGGGTGTTGCCTATGCGGCAAAGATATATAATGCCAAGGCAATTATTGTAATGCCTAACACCACACCATTAATCAAAGTGAATAGAACTAAAAGCTATGGTGCCGAGGTTATTCTTTACGGTGATGTATATGATGAAGCCTGTAATTATGCCTATAAGCTTGCAGAGGAAAAGGGATATACCTTTATACATCCCTTTAATGATGAGGATATCGCTACAGGCCAGGGTACAATTGCTATGGAGATTTTTAAAGATCTTCCCACAATTGATATTATACTTGCACCTGTTGGTGGCGGAGGGCTTCTTGCTGGCATAGCGACGCTTGCCAAACAGCTTAATCCCAATATTATGGTTATAGGGGTAGAACCTGCCAATGCGGCTTGTATGAAGGCATCTCTTAAGGCCGGGAAAGTGGTTACATTAGATAATGTTGATACAATTGCAGACGGCACCGCAGTAAAGACGCCTGGCGATGTTGTTTTCCCTTATATTCAAAAATATGTTGATGATATTATTACAGTGGATGACTGTGAGTTGATTGTTAATTTTCTTGATATGATCGAAAATCACAAAATGGTTGTCGAAAACTCAGGACTTCTTACAGTTGCAGCCCTTAAGCATTTAAAATGTAAGAACAAGAAAGTAGCATGTATACTAAGCGGTGGTAATATGGATATAATCACAGTATCATCTGTAGTTCAACATGGACTTATACAAAGAGGTCGAGTATTTACCGTATCTGTTCAATTGCCGGACCGTCCTGGTGAGCTTTTGAATGTAGCTTCTATAATTGCTAAGGAGCAGGGTAATGTTATAAGGCTAGACCATAATCAGTTTGTTAGTATCAACCGAAATAGTGCCGTAGAGCTTACAATTACCATGGAAACCTTTGGCCATGAGCATAAAAAGCAGATTGTTGATGCCTTAACCAATGCAGGCTATAATCCAAAGCTTTGCCAGCCTAATAAGATATATGACTAAGATTTCATTATAATTTTTAATTGCTAGTATAAATACATAATAAAGGATAGAATTTTTGTTGAGTATTTTTGTATGGAAGTTATTTACATAAGAGTGAGGAAGAGATATAATACATATATCTTTATATATCTGTATTTTCACTTATTAATACCAGTATTTCAGGTATAATTCCATGGATATTCTATTCCTAAAAGTATCCTAAAACAGTTGACATTATATAAATAATACGTTACTATGGTATCAGAACATTAGTTCGACCATTATATTATGGTAAATAAGAAAGGTTGGTTTATATTATGGCGAAGGAAGATAAAATTCGGGCTCTGGAATCTGCATTAGCCCAGATTGAGAAGCAATACGGCAAGGGTTCAGTTATGAAGCTTGGGGCAACCAATACCAACATGAATATTGAGACAGTACCTACAGGATCTATTAGCCTGGATATAGCTCTTGGACTAGGCGGAGTTCCAAAGGGAAGAATCATAGAAATCTATGGACCTGAATCTTCTGGTAAGACAACAGTTGCCTTACATATGATAGCTGAGGTTCAAAAACTCGGTGGTATCGCAGGCTTTATCGATGCCGAGCATGCCTTGGATCCAGTTTATGCAAAGAACATAGGAGTAGATATTGACAATTTATATATTTCACAGCCTGATAACGGAGAACAGGCCTTGGAGATAACTGAGACTATGGTTCGTTCAGGGGCTATTGATATTGTTATTGTTGACTCAGTAGCAGCATTAGTTCCAAAAGCTGAAATTGACGGTGAGATGGGTGATTCCCATATGGGACTTCAAGCAAGATTGATGTCACAGGCCTTAAGAAAACTGACTGCTGTTATCGGTAAGTCCCAATGTATAGTTATCTTTATCAATCAGCTTCGTGAAAAGATAGGTGTTATGTTTGGTAACCCCGAGACAACCACCGGAGGAAGAGCACTCAAATTCTATGCATCTATACGTCTTGATGTAAGAAGAATTGAGTCTTTAAAGCAAGGCGGAGAGGTTACAGGTAATCGTACAAGGATTAAGGTTGTTAAGAATAAAATCGCTCCACCCTTTAAGGAAGCAGAATTTGATATTATGTTTGGAAAGGGTATCTCTAAGCAAGGAGATGTTCTTGACTTGGCTGCGGATGCTGATATTATCAATAAAAGCGGAGCATGGTATTCCTACAATGATAGTAAGATAGGGCAGGGTAGGGAGAATGCTAAGCAGTATCTTGCTGAAAATCCCGAGATATTCGATGAAATATATGCTAAGATACGAGACAAATATGAATTGACACCCACAAAAAGATATGTCGAGTCTATTAATGAATAACTATTAAATGCTTAGCTGTCCGACTTAGAACAGTACTTTTTCTGTTCAATAATCGGACAGCTTTTTATTGTAAAACAATATATAAGAAAGGGG
>JAQVQL010000075.1 GCA_028701595.1 Herbinix sp. | reverse complement strand
AAGCTGAGAATGCGTAGTATCTAATTCTTAAACAGGGGTAATAATTCGTCGTTGAAAAAGATTAAAGAGCGTCGCTCAACACTTCATCGTCGGGAAATAAATAATTCCATTACTAATTAAGTAGTGTGAAACGATAATATTTCCAAATAACGAATACATCGAAAGTGATTTCAAACAGTAACCATCCTAAAATGAAATGCTTACACTTAATCAGCAACTAATAAACGCTGTTCGCACTTGTCAATATTTTATGGACTATTCTTTTTATATCCACTATAATTATTATGGGTGTGAATCTATGATTTCTTACAAAGAATTATTGTAGCTACTTATAGATAAGAAAATGATTATAATTGTATAATCTGCGGAATTTGCGTAAACTTCGCCAAAGATTATTGTACGCAAATTCTGTTTTGTGTATACGCAAATTTTACGCAAATCGATTCAAGTTTCCATATCGATTCGCGAGGTTTTACGAGGTTTTACGAGGTTTCTAAATAAATATTAAAGAGGCCCTAAAATCCCGTAAACCACGCATATGCGATAGTTACAGGCTTTTAGAGCCTCCTATAAAATCATTATAAAATTATGTCAATTTAGTCTTACTGACCCATCTGCTTTGCTACCTCAGCAGCAAAGTCTTCGGTCTTCTTAGCAAGGCCTTCACCTGTCTCAAAACGGATGAAGTGCTTAATTGCTACAGGTGCACCTACCTGCTTGGCTACGGATTCAAGATACTTGCTAACGTTCATATCTCCATCCTTAACATATACCTGCTCTAATAAGCATACTTCCTTTAATTCCTTGTTTAGTCTGCCTTCAAGCATCTTCTCTATAATATTCTCAGGCTTCTTAGCATTAGCCGGATCGTTCTTGATCTGAGCCTTGATGATATCCTTCTCATGATTGATGTAATCCTCAGAAACGTCGTCTTTGCTTACATACTTAGGATTCATAGCTGCAATCTGCATTGCAATATTCTTAGCTGCTTCCTTAGTATCATCATTTACAGCAGTGGTTTCTACCTCTACTAAGATACCGATTCTTCCACCACCATGTAAATATGAAGCTACAAATCCGTTCTCAGCCCTTAGCTGCTCGAATCTTCTGATGTTCATATTCTCACCGATAATTGATATCATGGTTGAAAGCTCTTCCTTAACGGTCTTTGTAGGTTCAAGCTCCCATTTTTCTTCTAAAAATGCATCTATGTCCTTTGCACTTGTCTTAGCTGCTTGTGCTGCTACTGCTGCTACATAATCTCTGAATTTCTCATTCTTAGCTACAAAGTCAGTCTCACTGTTAACCTCTACTATAGACGCAAGCTTTCCATCTTCGCTAACATTTGTATCAACCATGCCTTCTGCAGCAATTCTTCCAGCCTTCTTCTCTGCGGCGGCGAGTCCCTTTTCTCTTAAAAATTCCACAGCCTTGTCCATATTACCATCTGTCTCAGCAAGTGCCTTCTTACAATCCATCATTCCTGCACCGGTCATTTCTCTTAGCTCTTTTACCATACCAGCTGTTACATTCATTATTCTACCTCCGAATATAATATTTTAAAATGGGACTGTTGTAATGCCTGATACTAACCATACGGTAAGCCTTACATCTGCAACAGACCCATACACACATTATTCTGTAACTTCTACTAAGTCAGCATCCACATCATCAATTGCTTCTACTTCTTCTGGTGTATCTGTTAACTGCAAACCCTGATTTGCTTCGATAACCGCATCTGCCATCTTAGAAACAATTAGCTTAACGGCACGAATAGCATCGTCATTACCAGGAATAACATAATCAAGCTCTTCCGGATCACAGTTGGTATCTGCTATACCGATTAAAGGAATTCCAAGATTATGTGCCTCTTGAATACAGATTCTTTCCTTCTTAGGATCTACTACAAATATTGTATCAGGAATCTTCTTCATGTTCTTGATTCCGCCAAGGTTTTTCTCAAGCTTATCCCATTCTTTCTTTAACTGGATAACTTCCTTCTTGGGAAGAACATCAAATGTTCCGTCCATTGACATTTTTTCGATTTCTCTTAATCTGTTGATTCTGCTCTTAATTGTCTTGAAGTTGGTTAACATTCCGCCTAACCATCTTTCATTTACATAGAACATTCCGCAACGCTCAGCTTCAGCCTTAATAGCATCCTGTGCCTGCTTCTTTGTTCCAACAAAGAGAACTGTTCCACCTTCTGCAACAACATCTTTAATTGCAAAATATGCTTCATCTACCTTAACAACTGACTTCTGTAAGTCAATGATGTAGATTCCGTTCCTCTCTGTGTAGATGTACTCCGCCATTTTGGGGTTCCATCTTCTTGTCTGATGTCCAAAATGTACACCAGCTTCCAATAACTGTTTCATTGAAATTACGCTCATAATTTACCTCCATTTGGTTAATATCATCCGTATACATCATATTCCGTGCACTCCGTAAATCTACGGCACCATGCATGAAATCAGCATACGTGTATTGTTTTAAAGCATTGTGATTATACCACAACAATTTGAACGTGTAAAGGATATTTATATAAATTAATAGATGTTTCTTATCAAGTTATCCGGCTATAGCATTAAGAATTTCTAGATAATCGGAATCCTTAGGTAATGTATATATGCCTATTCTGATTACGCTAGCCTTACCCTGTCGCTTAATATAATCATCAAAATCCACTGCATCACCTATTAGTCCCTTTTCAACAAGCAGCTCCGATACCTGACGAGATGACATTCCCCTAGCGATTGTAAATGTAATTTGAAACGATTCAGGGGCATCTGTATTCATATCACCTTCTGATGGTTCAGAAACATCAATACTAATATCCTCATTATTATTAGACGGATCCTGTATGTCCAGCTCCGTTACATCCTGTCCTGTATCTCCTTCATCTAGTTCTTGTACATCCTGCCCGGTATCTACCCTATCCTGCTCAGTATCTACCCTATCCTGCTCGGTAATATCTACACTGAAATCTCCATCATCACCAGGATTTTCACTAACACCTATATTGTTTTCATCGACTTTGTCATCAACATCAGTATCCGCACCGGTATCTGTATTCACGTCATCAACATTAGTATCACCATCGATACCTGGACTCTCTTCATTATCCTTATTGTTTTCAACTACATCAATCTCTGAATCTTCCTTATCTAATGAATGTTCAAGAACCTCCTCAAGGTTATCATCACTATCCGCTTCCTTCATTACCATACCAAGCTTACCCGCTCTGGCCATGATTTCCTTATCGGATAGCTTTACCTTCTTGCCTCCTAAGGAAAGAACGATTGTTGTTATTAGAATTCCGATTCCAAGTCCTCTCATATAGTATTTTAACTTCATTACAATAACCTCGTCCTTCTTGGTACTTTATTATGAAAGTTGAAACCCCTACTATCTGTCTGAAAATAAATCTACGACAAGCTTAACCTCACCCTGTCCGATACCTAATTGTCTAGCAATATCCAAAACAGTTTTACCCTGCGAATGCAGCTTAAGTATCTCCGTATTATTTATGGAAATGGTTGACTGGCTACTTTCTTTCGATTCTATTGCAGATATTGCTTCAAAATGTCTCTTGATATTTTTCGCCTGAGTGTCAAACTGCCTAGGCTCTGGCTCTTCTTTCTCAGAAGCTTTTTCCTCTTCCTTATCAGTAATAATCTCCTTAGCCTTACTCTGGGAGTTATTAATCTCTCTGGCAGTCTCTTTAAGCTCTTTTTCTTTATGATTTAGCATATTATAAAGGAATACTACCTCTTCATGATTCCTTGAAATCTTCTCAAGAATCTGATCGGAGTATTCACCCACTGCCATTATTTTCTCATTAGATAGCTTACTAAGATAATCCTCGGTCTTTGCTATGGCTTCATCGCTTGCAGAAGTCAATATCTCATTTTGCTTTTCCTTAAGGGTATTAAGCTCTTCCTGTAAATATATATCCTTAATACCACCACTATCTAGGGATATGCCACTTGTTTTTTTATCGGGATGGGCAACTATCCTGCAGCTAATTATTATGATTAGTATTCCAAGTATAAGCATTACTATTTCTAACAGGTTCATATATACTCCACTCCTACGAAATTTGCTATGAATTAACACAACTAAGGTGGATTAGAAGCGAACACTAAATTAATATATCAATTCCGCCTGGTCTGCCTTTATTATTGTTGGATTCATTGTCCTTTTTCTGATTTTTTTCATCTCGTTTCCCTTTCTTGCCATTTCCACCATTGCTGTTCTTACTTTCTTCCTTGGCATCATACCGATATTCCTTGTTTTCACTCTTAGTTGTTTGCACTGGCTTATTTGCCTCGGATTGTATCATGTTTTGAAAGCTTTTGCTTATCTGAACCTGTTCATGCTGGGACTTTTGACTTTGAATTTGCTTATATTGGGAAACCTCCTGAGATTTCATAATGTCAATTGGCCTAATGGGCATTTTTATTCCCCCTTTAAAAAACAACAACAGTTAATATGTACTCCTGGGGATGTCTCTTATTATGCCGATAAATATCAGTCAGTAAATATTGTTTATAGTGGTACCAGTTTTATGTCAGCTCTGTCACGGATGAACTTAGTATGCTGTAGGGCATCCCTGACATAGTAGATAACATTAGATATAATTATTTTTGTTCCAGGATATACCGTATCCTGTACCTTAATCATACCTGAAGCATTTATCTCTACTTCCAGCTTGAGAACATCATATTTTTGAGTGGCCTCGGTCAGCTGAGTGTTAAGATGAATACTGGCCTGTGTTATTTGCTTAAGGGTTTCTAGTTTGGTATATGAAATATTTGATTCACCTTGAAGTTTCTTGCGGATTGTAGCTATAGCCTGAGTAACTCGCTCCTTTTCTGCTTTAAGATTAGCGATTTGCATCTCCAACTCACGAAATTCATCAAGCACTCTAGGATCTATACCAACCTCAAGTACTGTATTCGTTCCCATATGAGAGCCGGATGTTTTTAAGGAAATCATTGTTCCCGAACGAATTACTCCTCCGGTAACAAAGCCCCTTTTTCCTGCCACGACAATATCTCCCTTTGCGGATACCTTGCTATGCATAATGGAATCTGTATTGATGTATCCTCCTGCAATAACCTCAGCATTTTCTATGAATTTCGTAATAATATTGCTGTCTGCCTTAAGAATACCCTTGTTCATTCCCTGCATACCACGTCTTAGAATAATCTGACCACCTGCCTCTATATAAGCGCCTTCAACTACTCCGTATACTTCAATGTCACCTCTTGCTTTTACTGAAAAGCCTGTTATTACATTGCCCTTTACAACTACATTTCCTTCGTAATCAATATCACCTGTTGATGAATCCACATCAGCAGCAATCTCATATGTATCTGAAACAAACACTCTGCCATCTGTCAGAGAAACATGTCCGGCTACGTCTGAATATAGTCTGAGTCCATCCTCCGACATTGAAATCTTATTGCCATGACGGAGCACACGATTAATAACCTTATTTGGTTTTAAGGGTTTACCTGTTACATCAATTCCAGGTCGTCCGAAGTCCACAGGGGTTAATGTGGCAAGCAAATCACCTTTGTTGACATGACTAATTATGTCCAGCTGATGAAAGTCAACAGAACCATCCTCATTAGTCTTAGGTTTCATCGTTAAATCAGTAGAAAAGTGATAAGTAATCTCAGCATCCCTACCCTGAATAGGCATAGTGGCATTAGCCAATATATAATCAGAGCAATATCTTCTATCCCTTAAGTACTGAGAGATTTTCATCTCAGCCACGCCATATTTTACTCCTGCTTTTACTAATTCAGATATTATATCCTCCTTAGTAAGATGTTTTCCTCCATTAGTCGGGGGATAGAATCTGCATGTAGCCTTCATTCTATCCTCATCTATAACAACTCTCATATATTCGTCCTGAGGAAGAATGACTGCTGATGTAAGCTTTACTTCAGTCATATGCTTTAAGTTAGCAATTCCCCTTCCTAAAGCTATTTTGTCATATTCATATATTTTTTTGTCAATTAAATAATTGCTGATTTCATCATAATTAAGTGATAAGCCGCCGGGTTCAGAATCGAAAAGCTTCAAATAGGTTCCGTCCTCTTTGATTTGAAGCTGAAAATATGCATTTTTACCGCTCATTATGACTTCCCTCCTTGCCCTCCCCACCCATTAATAACTAGTAAGGATATCCATATTTACTCCTAATTTCACTTTTAGTTTTTGTAATGCCTTCGTATGCAATTGTGATATTCTTGATTCTGACACCTCCAAAATCTTACTGATTTCTTTTAATGTCAGGTCCTCATAATAATAGAGTACTATTACTCTTTTCTCTTTTTCGGTTAAGGTATCTAAAGTCCTTGCCAGAATATCCTTTAGCTCATTTTGCTCAACTATTCTGTCAGGTTGTTCAAATGTAGTGGCAAAATACTGATCAGTCTTTGATTCAGAGCCTTGTTCAAGGAATTCGTCTAAGGAAATAATATTCGTTATGTTCGTTTGGTTTTGCCAATCCTCTAATTCCTCAATGGATAAATTCAGCTCTTCCGCTACATCTCCATCAGTAATATTTCTTCCAAATTTAGTCTCAAGGTTTTGGTATGCATTTTCTATCTTACGCTGCTTTTGTCTTATACTTCTGGGTATCCAATCCATCTTTCTTATCTGATCAAGAATGGCACCTCGAATTCTAAGAGATGCATATGTCTCAAATTTATTCCCCTTGGTGTAGTCAAATTTATCAATAGCATCTATTAAGCCAAAGGTTCCATAGCCGACCAGATCGTCATATTCAACATTGTGCCCCAGATACATGCTCAGTCGTCCAGCAACAATCTTAACCAATCCCGCATATTCTATTATGATTTTTTCATAAAGATCAGAGGTTTTTCTTTTGGCATATTCTTCCCAAAGTTTTTGCCTTTCCTCATTATTCATATTGCCTCCTATAAGAAAAAGGGTTGATTTTTTTATTAGCTTGACTTAGAGATTGTCATCATAACTTTCCTCAGTATCCTCCTCAGTATCCTCCTCGGAAATTTCAATTAATTCCCCATCTTCCTCTTCCTCGGGGGTTTTAGGTTCAGGTACAAGAACTTTTCTGATAATTGACCTTGATATCATACCGATGAAGTAAAAAATGATAAGAACCAAAAGAAGTCGCTTTAAGCTAGGTAGCAATTCTGCCTTTCGATATATATCTATTATGCAGGTTATTGCACCTGCTATCAATGTAATAAATGCAGGTATATACCTATCACGCATTCTCTCACCTCTATACACAATTTCTTTAGGCTATACTAAAGAATCTTTAACTCTTTGCCAACTGACTTGATATGTAGTAATCCTGTCTCCGGGCTAAACTCAATGGTTCTACCGTAGTTTGAACCTGTATCCTCAGCTAATAATCGGATACCCAGCCTTTTGAGCTTATCCTTAGTGGCCTCAACATTACGGTCACCGATACGCATCATCTCAAGGTTATTACTGAAGCTAAACATTTGTGCTCCACCAGCAATTTTTGCAACTAAGTTTCTTGTAATTGCACCAATACTTACCATGTCTTGAATTAATGCCTCTATTCCTGTGTCAGCAAACTTGTATTTATTTGAGTTATTATTTATCTTTGTACTATCCGGTAGCATAATATGCACCAAGCCTGCAATCTTTCTAACTGGATCGTATAAGACTATACCGACACAGGAGCCTAGTCCTAGTGTCGTAATCACGTCCGGCGGCTTGCATACACTGGCATCAGCCATACCGACTTTTATCGAATTGTTCATTATCTCACCCTATAACCCCAATGATTTTAATATTGATAAATATGACTTCAACGTAGGTATTAATATAAAGAATCCATTAACATATTTATCCATATCGCCAAACTCTGTTTCGATCAAAAGGGCTTTGTCGCCGATTTTCCCAAACTCTATAGCTGGAACACTTAATATTGCTCCCGCCATATCAATGGCCATGTATGGGATACTAGTAGTTATACTTAAGTTTGTCAAGGAAGATAAAGAAGATAAGTACGCTCCTGATATAATATTGCCAATTTCATTCAATGCGGAAAGACCCATTTCACTAAATTCGGTGTCATCACTTATCTCCTGTTGCTGTAAATTTCCTAGAAGAATATTAACCAAATTCGTGGATGCGATCTTGTCCATCATGAACATCATCATTCCGTCTATATCTCCACCTAGTGTAAATAGAATTCCAACAACTATTTTCTCTGCACCGCCTACAAATTCAGAAAGCTCCTTAAACTCCAACAATTCTACCTTAGGCACATTCATAGATATCTTGGAATTAATCATTTGTGAAAGTGCTGTAGTTGCATTTCCAGCACCAATATTTCCGATTTCTCGGAGCACATCATATTGCATATTGTCAATTCTGTCTAAATCTAACTCAGACACCGTTCTACCTCCATAAACTTAAGAATGGCTATTCTTCTTTGCCAACTATCTCAGGAATATTTAAGATATTGACAAGACTATCGCCTACCTTACCTATTCCTGCACTATAAGTAGTCTTGCTGTCTTTTTCATTATAATTCATCATATCCACATCGCCATCATCAAGACTAATAACCTCGTTTACCTCATCCACAATCATACCCACCGGTGCCATAGATGGCTCAGGCTTAACAATAATAATTCTTGTGGCCGATGTAACTTCACCCTCTTCAAGACCGAGTTTATTCTTAAGGCTCATCACAGGTATAATATCTCCTCTTCTATTAATGACTCCGATAAAATATGGTTGTGCCTTTGGTACTCGTGTAATACTCTGCATTACAATAATATTATCGATATATTTAATTTCTATACCATATAAATCCTCGCCCAGTCTTACATCAATATATTGCTTAGAACTAACCTCTGACATATCAATGCCTCCTTATTAATCACATTAGCAAGTTAGACTCGCTTAGATTAAAGTATTTACATCCAATATCAATGCTACTTCACCATTACCGAGTATAGTCGCTCCGCTTATAATCTTGTGGTTCTTTATATACTTACCTATGGACTTAATTACGATTTCCTGTTGCCCTATAAGCTCATCTACAACAACTCCGGCAAGCCTCTCGCCCTTTTTAACAACAACCACAAGAAGCTGGTCTGCATCATCGCTCTTTTTACAATCAAGAATTTCTCCTAAGCGTATAATAGGTATCACATCACCTCTAAGGTTAAGAACCTCTTTACCGCTAATCTTCTTAATATCATTACTTTCAATATTCTCTACTGTCTGTATATTACCAAGAGGGAGAGCATATTTTTCGTTAGTAATCTTAACCATCAATGACTGTATAATTGCAAGGGTAAGTGGAAGTCGTATAATGAAATTCGAACCCTTTCCTAGCACGGTCTTTGCTTCTATATCACCACCAAGAGTCTCGATTTTTGTCTTAACAACATCAAGACCTACTCCTCTACCTGATACATCAGTAATCGTTTCTGAGGTAGAGAAGCTTGGCATAAACAATATATCTATTATATCCTTATCGGTCATTCTAGATGCCTGTTCTTCTGTAATCGTACCTCTTTCTAAGGCTTTCCTTCTGATTACATCAACGTTAATTCCTGCTCCGTCATCTCTGACTTCGATTACTACATTATTACCATCCTGATATGCATCCAGATATATGGAGCCTACTGTGTTCTTTCCTATTCTTACCCTTTCATCAGTGCTTTCCAAACCATGATCTGCTGCATTACGTAATAAATGCATTAAGGGATCACCGATTTCATCAATAACAGTACGATCAAGCTCTGTCTCTTCACC
>JAQVQL010000074.1 GCA_028701595.1 Herbinix sp. | reverse complement strand
TTTTTGTCCCACAGGATCCGCAAAACTTCGCCCCATCCGAATTTAAATTACCGCATGAGGGACATGCCCCAGGTTTCTGAACCGGTTGCTGCTGAACTGGCTGCTGGCCATAAGGTGCTGCTGGTGCCTGTGCTGTAGGTGCCTGATTCTTATGCTTTGGAGACGCTTCTCCAAGTACCTTTTTCACACAGTAAAGATTCATATCTTTTTTTAATATAGTCATTAATATAAACAAGCCAAAGATAACTAGGACCGCTATATCTACAAAGATTGAAGCATATTTATACAAGAATAATAATCCTCTTGGAATGAATCCCAATCCAAGGTATACATCCTTAAAGGGATAAATGTTAGGCACTCCGCCATTAGTAAAGATACTAGCAAATGATGAGATGAATTCAAATGCCAAATGAATCAATATAAAATAAGTGGCAAATATGTATGAATGCTTAACTGCATTCTTTACCTTATCATCAAACTGTAATGAGAATACAACTAATGCAAATAAAACTGCTATAAGCAACGTGGATGTAAGACTCTTTGTTAAGGAATAACCGATTAAATAAGCTAAAATATTAAGTATAACAACAGGTATACCAAAATTCTTCTTCTCGTAAAATTTCTCCATCAATATTACACCCCTTCTATATAATAATCTTAAATTTACATTACCATAATAAGACATTCCCGTCAATTAATCTATATCCCAAAGTATTTCCTGCCAATGGCTAAATCCTCTTCCATCGTAAATTTTAATTCTTCCAGACTATTAAATTTCAACTCCTGTCTTTTATAGGTAAGTAGCTCCACATCTATCTCCTGACCATACAAATCTCCATCAAAATCATACATATAGGTCTCGACACCCTTAAACTCCTCGGCACCGACTGTAGGCTTATACCCTATATTGGTCATGCCTGGATATGATATCCCATCAATAATAGTTCTTGAGACATATACTCCAGAGGGAGGCAAAAGCTTATAGGTATTAGGTGTAAGATTCGTCGTAGGCATCCCTAAGGTCCTACCAATCTTTCTCCCATGCAGAACCTTACCATGAATATAGTAGGGTTGCCCAAGCATCTCATTAACATCCTCCATGTTACCCTTAGCCAGCTCATCTCTTATGGTTGAGCTACTTATAACTGTATCCTTCCAGCGTTTCTTTTCAAAGGCAATGACCTTATAACCATAGACAGATTCCATAGCCTTAAGCATTTCCACATCACCTCTGCGGTTTTTGCCAAACCTAAAATCATTACCCACCACAATCACTTTGACATCAAGCTTATTTACTAGGATATCCTTAATAAAATCCTCAGGTTGGATATTCTTAGTATCGTTGGTAAATGGATAGGATATCAACACATCCATACCCAAAGACTCAAGCCTTGCCCTTTTCTCTTCCTCTGTAAATATAAGCTTAACCTCATTATCGGATAGCAGATTATAGGGGTGATATAAAAATGTAAACATAACCGATGTATAGCCTTGCCCCTTTAGTGACAAGACCTCATCAATCAGCAATCTGTGTCCCCTATGAATACCATCGAATTTCCCCAGAGTTACTGCTGTATTCTTCAATTTAAAATCCATATTTTCTGATATATATTTCATCTAATCCTCCGACAATCTATAAAAACATCTTTTCAGTATGAAATATTTTATCCGTCTTATCATAACAATAAATACCAATAAAAACACCCTTCGAATCATAGACCCGAACAAATATATTTGTACTAAATTGCTCATTATCTCCTAGATTGATTCCATTAAAGAATTTCTCTGGATTATCTAAATGCTTCTCTCTAAAAGTATTACCATTATTAATCAGCTTACTGTACTGTTCATTCACAATTACCCTCGGATATGACAAGAACATATCGTCAATCTTAGTAATATAATCACCGATCGTGCCTTTCGTTACATGCTCCTCCACCTGACTAAGCTTCAAAGACTCCTTAACATAAAAGCCTCCGACCTTGGTCCGAATAAGACTCTTCATGGCTCCACCGCATCCAAGGATTTCGCCCATATCATAAAGAAGAGTTCTAATATAAGTACCCTTACCACAATCGACGAGAAGTCTTACCTCATCTTCTATAGCGTCGTATCCAAGAATCTGTATGTTATGAATATCAACCCACCGGGGTTTTCTTTCAATCTCTTTACCCTGTCTTGCAAGCTCATATAATTTCTTACCATTTACTTTTAATGCAGAATACATGGGAGGAATCTGATTATACCCCCCTATAAATCCCTCTGCAACCTCATTTATATGTTCCAAGCTTACATCTACTGAAGAAGTTCTAAGTATCTTCCCTGTCATATCCTGCGTATCAGTAACTAGACCAAGCTTAAGGACCGCCTCATAGGTTTTATCCTTTTCAACAATTAAGTCAACCACCTTAGTAGCCTTGCCAATACATACGGGTAGTACACCCTCAGCATCTGGGTCCAATGTTCCCGTGTGACCAATTTTCTTAATTCTTAATATACCCCTCATTTTAGCAACAACATCATGAGAGGTATATCCTTTTTCCTTATATATATTTATAATTCCATTAATCACTACTATCAGTCCACCTAATTTATAAGCTGAGCCTCAATATGAGGAATGATATCGGCTACGACATCGTTAACAGTGCCCTTAATATTGCAGCCTGCCGCCTTCACATGTCCGCCACCACCATAGAAACTAGCAATTTTACTTACATTCACAATACCGTTAGATCTAAGGCTAATCTTGTTATCACCATTTTCAGTCTCATATATGAATAAAGCCACTTCTGCACCCTTAACAGTACGAAGCTGATCTATAATTCCATCAAGATCCGTATGAGTCACCCCATAAAACCTCATGATATCAAGACTTACATTAGACGCGATTAATTTACCATCCATATATAGAACGCTTTCCATAAGAGCCCGTCCCATAACCTGCATCTGAGCATAAGTCTTCTGGGTAAATGTCTCATCTATAAGCTTGGTAAAATCAATACCCTTTCTGATTAATGACGCAGCTATCTCCATCGTCTTGCCTGAGGTACTAGCATGTCTAAATATACCCGTGTCATGAACAATGCCAATATAAAGGCTCTTGGCAATTTCCTTGGTTATCCTGGTTTCAACGAACAAGTCATATAAAACCTCACAAGTGGAGGAAGCATCAGGAATCACATGATTAAAATCAGCGAAATTATCATTAGTAATATGATGATCAATACAAATAGTTCTTTTCGCTGAATTAAAATACCTTATGGAATGCCCAATTCTGTCCAGGCTGCTACAATCCACGGATATAAATACATCATAGGTATCATCATAATCATATGAATGCCTTATTATATCAGTTCCTGAAAGGATATTATACTCCTGTCCAAAGGTCTCAAGATATATATCAACTTGTCCAATATTCAGTTCCTCCCTGCACACAATCAGGTATTTATATAGGGCACTGCAGGATCCGATGCAATCACCGTCCGGTCTTATATGTCCAGCAATTGCAATCTTCTTAGCACCAGTCAATTCTTGTTCCAATATATCCAATTTAAAAACGCTCATAGCTTATATCCTTTCAAAGCAGGTTATTCATTATCTCTTGTTCAATCTTAATTGTCAGCTTAATCGTCGATTTCTATATTAACTTATTCATCAACATCTTCATCGATTTCTTCATTGATTTCTTCGGAGCCACCTGATGAATGTGAGTTAACCTCATCTATTAATTTGGACATATTAACACCATACTCAATGGAACTATCCATGATAAATATTAGCTCAGGTGTGTTTCTTAGATTCAAGCTTCTTGCCAATTGACTGCGCATATAGGAAGCCGCACTTCTTAATCCTTGGTAAGTTTCATTCCTGGATTCCTCATCTCCCATAACGCTGATGTATACCTTTGCCGTCTTTAAATCAGGAGCCACCTCGACATCAATAACCGAGGTCATAGGATTAATCCTTGGATCCTTAATCTCTCTACTGATTAAAATGCTAAGCTCTTTCTTTACCTCACCATTTATTCTGGTGTTCTTAATGCTGTTTTTCCTCATTATATGATCATACCTTTCTATAATGCGAGCCGGGAAGAATGCTTATCTTGGCACCTCTACCATAACAAAGAATTCAACCTTATCTTCTTCCCTAATGTCATTAAACTTATCAAATACAAGACCACATTCATAGCCGGCAGCAACTTCCTTAACATCATCCTGGAATCTCTTAAGAGATCCAAGAACACCTTCATGAACAAGCTCTTTGCCTCTATATATGCGCACCTGACTGTTTCTGGTGATTTTTCCGTCCAGAACATAAGATCCTGCAATAGTTCCTAAGCTTGATGCCTTGAAAATCTGACGAACCTCTGCATGACCGATAATCTTTTCCTCAAATATTGGATCAAGAAGTCCCTTCATCGCTGCTTCAACATCGTTGATTGCATTATAAATGACACGATAAAGCTTTATGTCAACATTTTCGTACTCGGCTATTTCCTTAGCACGATTATCCGGTTTTACATTAAATCCAATAATAATAGCGTTTGAGGTGCTGGCTAGAATAACATCGGATTCATTAATAGCACCGACACCTCCGTGGATTACACGTACGGCAACCTCTTCATTACTAAGCTTTAGGAGACTTTGCTTCATAGCCTCTACTGAACCCTGTACATCAGCCTTAATAATCAGATTCAATTCCTTAATATTACCGGCTTGGATTTGTGAGAACAGACCATCAAGGGATAATTTTGCCTTGGTATCTGATATTAGCCTTTCCTTACCCTGTGTAATAAACGCTTCGGATATTGTTCTCGCTTCCTTCTCATTGTCAGTTGACATAAATATTTCACCGACATCGGGTACAGTGTTTAAACCTAATATTTCTACAGGTGTAGAAGGACCTGCTATATCGGCTCTTCTTCCCTTATCGTCTATCATTGCACGAACCTTACCATATGAAGATCCCACCACAATGTTGTCACCAACATGGAGTGTTCCCTTTTGTACTAGAATAGTAGCCACAGGGCCTCTTCCCTTATCAAGCTCAGCCTCAATAACAAGACCTCTTGCTGTTCGGTCAGGGTTTGCCTTAAGCTCTTCTATCTCAGCGGTCAAAAGTATCATCTCTAAGAGCTGTTCAATGCCTTCATTAGTATGGGCAGATACAGGAACAAATATAGTATCACCACCCCAATCCTCAGCAATTAATCCATGCTCTGTAAGCTCTTGCTTAACTCGTTCTACATTTGCACTGGGCTTATCTATCTTATTGATTGCAACTATAATCTTAACACCAGCTGCTTTTGCATGGCTAATAGCCTCGACTGTCTGAGGCATAACACCGTCATCGGCTGCAACCACAAGAATTGCAATATCCGTAGCCTGAGCACCCCTCATACGCATAGAGGTAAATGCTTCATGACCCGGTGTATCTAAGAATGTAATCTTCTCACCCTTAATCTCAACAATATAAGCACCTATATGCTGAGTAATTCCACCAGCTTCTCTTGAAGTAACATTTGCATGCCTGATGGCATCAAGAAGAGATGTCTTACCATGATCAACGTGACCCATAACGCAGATAACAGGAGGACGCTTAACCATGGCAGCTTCATCCTCATCTTCTTCCTTCAATAGCTCCTCTACTTCATTAACAGGAATTTCTTTCTCACTGATGATGTCGTATTCTAAAGCTATCTCCTCAGCCTCTTCAAATGTTATCTCCTGATTAATGGTAACAACCTGACCCGCAAGGAACAGCTTCTTAATCAAAGCTGCGCTGGGTATTCTCATATTGTCTGCAAGCTCCTTGATTGTAAGAACCTCGGGTATAGTGATTACTTTAATATCTTCCTTTACTACTACAACAGGCTTTGGCTTAATAAATTGTCCCTTCTTAGGAACCTTGCTGTTCTCAATGTCTCTTTGTGCAACATTCCTGTCTTTGTATTGCTTATCCTTGGTCATTCTGTCTCTATTTCTTCTGTTATCGTTCTTCTCAGCTACCTTCTGGTCGAGAATCTTTTGGTCAAAATCTTTTCTTTCATTACCCCTTTGGCCTCCAGGTCCTCTCTTACCAGCATTGGACCTATTACCGTATGCTGGCTTATCATCCTCATCCTTCTTAAAGGTATCAAAGCCTCTATTATTATATCCGCTATTATATCCGCCTCTTTGGCCGCCTCCCTGGCTGCCTCCCTGGCCTTGCGGTCTCTGATAATTTCCTTGACTATTATAAGGTCTTTGTCCGCCTGCCTGGCCGCCACCTTGGCCACCCTGAGGTCTCTGATAATTTCCTTGATTACTATAAGGTCTTTGGCCGCCTGTCTGGCCGCCACCCTGACCACCCTGAGGTCTCTGATAATTTCCTTGATTACTATAGGGTCTTTGTCCGCCTGTCTGGCCGCCACTCTGGCCACCCTGACCGCTCTGAGGTCTCTGATAATTTCCTTGGCTATTATAAGGTCTTTGTCCTTGGCCATCAGTTCTTGTTCCGGTAGCAGAATTATAACCACCGGTTCTTTGACCAGTAGATCTATTCTGCCAGGTACCTGCAGGTCTGGATGTGCCCTGTTGTCCAGCCGGTCTACCTTGACCTGACCCAACGGGTCTATTTGTTCCTTGGTAGGGTCTTCCATCTCTTTGTGGTTGAGAATAGCCTTGACCTTGACCCTGGCCTTGTGGTCTGGGTGTTCCTTGGCCGTAAGGTGGTCTTGCTCCCTGCGGTCTGCTTTGACCCTGTCCATCTGGTCTGGCTCCCTGTGGTCTGTTCTGACCTTGCCAATCTGGTCTTGCTCCCTGTGGTCTGCTTTGGCCTTGACCATCTGGTCTCATAGCCGGTCTATCGGTTCTATTTCCACCAGCATGGTAAGTCTGAGTTCCACCCTGAGGAGGTCTTGACTGAGTTCTTGCAGGGTATCCTTGTTGTCCTCCCGAAGAAGGTCTTGACTGAGGTCTTTCCTGTCCATCAGGCCTTGGTCTTTGACCCTGTGAATCCGGTCTAGTGCCCTGTCCTTCTGGTCTCCTCTGGCTTGATGTATCGGGTCTAGTCATTCCCTGACTTTGTTTTGCAGGTACTGATGGCTTCTTCCCGCTTGTTAGCTCCTTACCCATTTCACTATTATGACTAGCAGAACGCACCTTATTAGTTACAGGAGTTTCGGAAGTTTTCTTCGCCGATGGAGTAAAATGCTCCTTAACAGCCTTAACTTCATGGTCCTCAAGATTACTGCTATGAGTCTTCTTTACACCCAATTTTTTCTCAAGGAAATTCTGAATATCCTTACTCTCGATATTCCCATGATTTTTTTCATTTATAAGATTCTTTACTTCAAACACTTTCATTTTTGCCATATACTTACTACCTCCGTTAATCTCACTCCATAATTTTAAGTTGCTTTTCTATTTCGTCTGCCAATCCTTTATCCAGTACTGCCAAAGAAGCTCGAAATTCTTTTCCCATATAGTGTCCAAGCTCATTCTTAGAACCACAAAAATATATCGGGACCTTATGAAAAGTACACATATTAGTAAACATTTTCTTCGTATTATTCGATGCATCTTCAGCAACAATGACTAAGGCTGCTTTGTGTTCTTTCACCGCCTTTTCAGTTTGAAATTCACCATTTACTATGTTATTGGATTTTGTTGCAATGCCAATTAGGCTAAATACCTTTTTTATTTCCGGATTCAAGTAAAATCAACTCCTTCTCTAAATCCTCTAGAAGCTCCACGGGTATCTTTACCCTTAATGAACGCTCCAAACCCTTAGACTTTATTGATTTACTCAAGCAGTCTGCAGAACAGCAAATATATGCACCCCTACCGTTCTTCTTTCCCGTCGCATCCAATACAATCTCTTCCTCAGGAGTCTTTAGTACTCTAATCATTTCTTTCTTTGGCTTCGATTCACCACATCCGGTACATACTCTTAATGGTATTTTCTTTGCCATCCATTATCACTTCCTTAATATCCCATACGCTGAGATTCGCTCTTAATATCAATCTTGTATCCAGTCAGTTTTGCCGCGAGTCTTGCGTTCTGACCTTCCTTACCGATTGCAAGTGATAGCTGATAATCAGGAACGATTACTCTTGCACTTTTCTGCACTTCATCAACCATAACAGATACAACCTTAGATGGGCTAAGAGCATTTTCAATAAGCTGAGCCGGGTCATTACTCCAATTTATAATATCTATCTTCTCATCTCTTAGCTCATATACAATCGCATTTACTCTGGAGCCGTTAACGCCTACACAAGCACCTACAGCATCCACATTTGGATTGTTACTCCATACTGCCATTTTGGTTCGTGAACCTGCTTCTCTAGCTATGCTCATTATTTCGACCGTACCATCCTGTATTTCGGTTACCTCATACTCAAATAAACGCTTTATTAGCTCAGGATGAGTTCTGGACACTAAGATACGAGGGCCCTTTGGTGTATCCTTAACCTCAAGTACATATAGCTTAATACGATCTGTTGGGCGGAATATTTCTCCCCTTATCTGTTCGTTTTCATTAAGTAAGGCATCAACCTTACCAAGATTTATGCTAACATTATTTCCTACATATCGCTGTACGATACCAGTAACAATGTCTCTTTCCTTACTACTGTACTGTTGAAACAGTACCTTTCTTTCTTCTTCGCGGATTTTCTGGACTACAACCTGCTTTGCTTTCTGTGCAGCAATACGGCCAAAGTTCCTAGGAGTAACCTCGATACTAACCGTATCACCTAGATCGATATCAATATCCTTCATCTTGGCCTGAGCAAGGCTAATCTGCGTAACGGGGTCTGTAACTTCCTCTACTACTTCCTTCATGGCATAGACATTCACCGCACCTGTATAGCGATCAATATTTACCTTTATATTATCTGCCCTGCCAAAATTATTTTTGCATGCTGCAACCAAAGAGTTCTCAAGAGCATCAAGCAAGATTTCCTTACTAATATCCTTTTCCTTCTCAATCTGGTCTAAAGCGTCAATCAGTTCCCTGTTCGCATCCATTTTTTATTTCTCCTCCTTCTAATTTTAAACATTCATTAACCTATAACGGAGAAATTTTTCTCCCCTTCTATACCTCAAACTACTATTAATCTCTTCTAAAAATCAAAGGTCAATCTGACCATTGCAATATCTTTCTTTAATATCTCCATCTGATTCTGCTCATCAATCTGAATAATAAGCGCATCAGCATTATAGCCTAACAATATACCGACCCATTCTTTTTGCTTATCAATAGCCTTGTAGAGCTTAATCTCTACTTCCTCGCCAATATTTTGCTCAAAATGCTTATCCTTCTTCAACTGTCTGCCAAGACCTGGTGAACTTACTTCCAGAATATAAGCGTCAGGAATAAAATCCTCTTTATCCAGCAAATCACTGAGCATTCTGCTGACAAGCTCACAATCGTTTACGTTAATTCCGCCTTCCTTATCAATGAAAGCCCGAAGATACCAATTGCTACCTTCTTTCACATATTCAACATCATACAGCTCGAAATTATTCTCTGCAAGTATCGGCTCCAACAGTTTTTCTGTCCTTTTTTCGTATACATCGTGTTTTGCCATCTTATACCTTCTTTCATTCTAAAAAGCTACAATGTTCGTTCACAAAACATAAGAGTGGACTCGCGTCCACTCCCTCTTAGTCTTATCATTTTGCACATTAGTTATTATATCAAACATAGGCAATAATTGCAAGCTCTATTTTTTATAGTTTTTGGTAATATCAAATTTCAAACTAGTATTAAACTTCAGAATAGCTCTGCAAGAAGTCCTTAGTTCTTTGATTAATCGAGTTACCAAATAGCTCGTCAGGAGTTCCCTGTTCAACAACCAATCCATTATCC
>JAQVQL010000073.1 GCA_028701595.1 Herbinix sp. | reverse complement strand
CCCAAAGTATAAAGCATCCATTTCCTTGCCATAGGAATTTTTAACCCGTAGCCTTATGCCCTTTGAATTCTTACCGATTACAAGGACAGATTTTATAGTTAAATCCCGCTCAGCGAACAATGGCTTTTCATTTCCATTACCAAAGGGTTCTAATAGCTTTAGCTCATTAACCAGCTCCTCAGAAAGATATCCTAGGGGAAGAAGAATATCAATGGTCACTTTATTCTTTAGCATTTCTTCAGTTAAGGGAGGATTCTCATTCAAGACACTCCGTAGGAGCGTGATACTATCAGGCATAATAGACAATCCTGCTGCCATGGGATGACCTCCCACCTTAACCATAAGCTCTCTATGATTATTAAGCTCTTCTATCATATTGTAATTGTCTATGGACCTGCCCGACCCTTTTACATAATCCAAGGAATCTGTCAGAATAAGAGTTGGTCTATTATATCTTTCACGGATACGCCCTGCGATTATTCCCGCTATGCTTTCATGACAATCTGGAAGGTATACCACAAGAACCTTATCCCTTAACATATCTCCTTCTTCAATCATCTTTATTGCTTTTTCAGTATACTCCGCTGTCATATCCTTTCTTGCCTCGTTAAGAGCTCTTAGCTCTGTGGCTAGCTCTATGGCTTCGTCCTTAGTTTCTGATAGTAAAAGTCTAGTTCCCTTCTTAGCGGTATCAAGTCTTCCAGAAGCATTGAGACAGGGGCCGATTATAAAACCCAGGTGGTAAGCAGAAAGCTTAGCCCTATCAATTTGACATACATCCATCAAGGACTGTAATCCAATGTTCTGAGTATCCTTAAGTAGTGACAGTCCATGCTTTACAATTATCCGGTTCTCATCAATTAATTCCATTACATCACAGACAGTGGCAATCGCTG
The DNA here is from genome assembly GCA_028701595.1 of Herbinix sp. GTDB lineage: Bacteria > Bacillota > Clostridia > Lachnospirales > Lachnospiraceae > Mobilitalea. Next base: position 9,010 of record JAQVQL010000073.1, on the reverse strand, counting down.
CATATGATAATAGCTCCTTTTCATAGTCTGAAAGAGCAGGTAGCTTGTGCCTATCAAGCAATGCAATAGCTAATTTGTAAGCGATGGCACCACCACATAGCCCCGAAAATGGATATGGGCAGTCAGGCTGCTTTGGATTAATCACGGCATCCGCTTCCGGAAGAACTACCGTATTATCATCTTCCTTATGAAGGTTGTGATGGTCAGTAACTATCACCGTCATCCCATATTCCTTAGCCTTTTTTATCTCCTCCAAGGCAACAATTCCGTTATCACAGGTAAGAAGAGTGTCTATTTGATTATCTCTTGCATCCTCTACCATCCTTATATTTATACCGTAGCCGTCATTTATTCGGTCAGGTATATCGTAGTCTACATCTGCTCCTAACTTTTTCAACGATTGATATAATATATAGGTTGATATCACACCATCAACATCATAGTCACCTATAATACGTATCCTCTTACCTGTACGAATCTTATCCCCCAGGATGTCGCAGGCTTTTTCCATATCCTTTAGTAGAAACGGGTCATAGAGCTTATCAAGGCTCGGATGAAGGAAAGAATCAATTTGGTCAGGATTGGTTAGTCCTCTGTTGACCAAACACCGTGACAAGACCTCACTAATATTACATTTTTCTATTATTTGTGTAAAATCCGCTTTAATATTTTTTATCACCCAGTTTTCCAAACTATACTCCTCTTTCGATTTAGTCTATCTTATGATATACACATCTGTCAGTAAAGCTTAATATCTTACTCTTCATATACTAGCATATTCTAAATATTTTGTTAATATATGAGTCGACAATTTTTTTATTAAAAATAATATAACAATTTAGTATTGAAAATAATGGAATTTATGCTAAAATATATTGTATCTGCATTGTATGGTATGTTATAATATATCATATCGTAATCAAAACTACTTATTGCCATGTGCTAGGAACTCTTACTAGAGCCTTCATGGCCTTATCAGTAGAGTTTATATTATATTGGAAAGGGATGGTGAAAGGTATGAAGGAATTTATTATCACAACAGATACCACCTGTGACTTACCTGATGAATATTTTAATAAGCATAATTTGAAAGTGGCTCCGCTTTATTATAACTTTGATGATGTCGTATATGGAGATAAAAACAAACTAGGACCAAAGGAATTCTATGATAAAATGCGAAGCGGGCATATGCCTACCACTATGGCTGTTAATCCAGACACTGCTAAAGAGCTTTTTACTGATTTATTGAATCAAGGATACGATATACTGCATATTGGTTTTTCATCTGCCCTTAGTGGTAGCTGCTCTGTAACTGCGACCGTTGCAAGAGATCTTTGTGAGGAGGTAGCAGGTGCCAATATAAAAGTAATCGATTCTTTGTGTGCTTCCCTTGGAGAAGGTCTTCTTGTCCATAAGGCTGTTAAGCTGAAGGAAGCTGGCAAGACAATAGATGAGATAGCTGATTGGCTGGAGAATAATAAGTTAAATCTATGTCATATGTTTACCGTAGACGACCTACATCACCTTCATAGAGGAGGTCGTGTATCTAAAACAACAGCTATTATAGGGACTCTGATTAATGTGAAGCCCGTTCTTCATGTTAACAACGAAGGTCGCCTTGTTCCTCTTAATAATGTCCGAGGACGAAAGAAAGCTCTAATTGCATTAGTTGATCAGATGGAAAAGAGATTACCCGGCTTCGAGAATGATACAATATTCATTAGTCACGGTGATAGCTTGGAGGATGCCGAATATGTTGCTTCACTTGTTAAGGAGCGTTTTGGTATACAGGATATTTTAATTAATTATGTATCTCCTACCATCGGTTCACATTCCGGACCCGGAACCATAGCATTGTTCTTTATGGGCAATCCAAGATAGATTCGTATACATTTATAATATAAAGAAGGACAGAATTCGAGTTTTCCCGCATTTGTCCTTCTTTCTTTTTACTTATTAGCTCATCTAGAGCCTTATGAATAATCTAACTAAATGAACCACCATTATGAAGACTGCTTACCACTTCAGTAACACGATTTTTAGCTTCCTCTCCTGATGTGGATCCTTTAATATAGCTAATTAGTTCCTGCTTCTTTGCGTCTGATAAATTAGAAAAATTTGTCATCGCTTTCATATCCAAGGATAGACTCATACCAAGTCCAACAGGCAGTTGTGTATTACCATCTATTAAGCTCATGTCTTTGCTCCTTCCTTAATAACCTTATCTACTAGTTATTATGAAGTAGAACAAAGAGTTTTATTCAGCCCCTTAATTATTATATCGATTGCATAAACGATATATCTAGGAAAGCTTTATGAATTCATCCACTAGGTTTTCGTATGCCTTTAAGCTAGTTCTCCAAAACTCTGGCTCCTCCAGATTTATTTCTGCTTCTCTGGCACATTCTTCAGCGGTGCTTACTGTAGTTGCATTTAAAAGGGCTCTATATTTCGGAATAAATTCCTCTCCCTCTTTTTTGTATTTCTCATATAATCCCCTTGCGAATAATCCTCCAAAGGCATATGGGAAGTTATAAAAGCTTAATTCTTCTGAATAGTAATGTGACTTTACAACCCACATATAAGGATTAAGATATTCATGGTCCAGTCCATCCCCATAAGCTGTTTTCTGAGCTCTTAGCATGATTTCATTAAGCTCATCGGCAAATAAGAAGCCTTGCTTAGACTTTTCAAATACCTCTGTCTCAAATAAATATCTCGAATATATATCACACATAATTTGAGTTATATCCTGAAGCTGGCTTTCTATAAGAGCCATCTTCTCCATACCAGAGGCTTCCTTAATAATGGCCTCCATGATTAGGGATTCATTAAAGGTTGATGCCGTCTCAGCCACAGGCATACTATAATCGGTATTGAGGGGAAGATGCTCCTGTATATTAAGGCCATGATAGGCATGCCCTAGCTCGTGAGCCAATGTTACCACATCACTTAATGTCCCAGAAAAATTAGTAAGGACTCGGCTTTGCTTCACATAAGGCATGTTGTTGCAAAAAGCTCCTCCTACCTTTCCCTTTTTTGGGAAGAAATCAATCCATTCTTCTTCAAATGCCTGGTCAACCATATCTGCCAGGTCGTCAGAAAATCCCCTAAAGTGCTTAACAAGATATTCTCTCGCTTCTTCAACACTAAACTTTGTTTCACTCTCACCCATGGGGGCAAATAAATCATACCATGGAAGCCCGTTTTTATGACCTAGAAGCTTTGCCTTATGCTTGAGATACTTATGAAATACAGGCATATATTCAACCATAGCTTTAAGAAGTGCATCTAGGGTTTCTCTCTTCATCTTTGATAGTTCCAATGTCTGTGCCAATGGGGATTCATATCCCCTTAAATCAGAAATGGTATTTACCTGAGTCTTTATGTTATTCATAGAATAGCTAACGGCATCCTTGACCTTCTCATAAGCCTTAAGCTCCGCATAATACGCATCCTTTCTTACAGAAGGGTTCTCGCTATATGCCAGATTACGAACCTGTGGTAATGTTATGATATCTCCTCTATATTCTACCTCCAGTGTTGATGTTAGATAGCTCTGCATATTGCTCCAGGCTGCACCTGCTGATATATTTAAGCGTGCTATTACATCCTCAACATCATCACTTAGCAAGTGCTTAGCCTCTTGCCTAATACTATTTATCATAAATGAATATGCCTTAAGCTTAGGATGCTTATCCATATACTTATCCATATCTTTGATGCCAGCAATCCATTTCTTTATTGCAGCAAATGGCTTAGATACTTCGCTTAACTGCTTTTGAAGAATATTTAACTCATTTACAATCTTACCGTCAGTTGTATTTACAGCTTCCCTTAAGGACAGATAAGATCCCAAAGAATTTTGAAGAACTTCAAATTGCTCCATATAATCAATTGCAGTAAGAAGAAGCTTTTCCTCATTCTCACTTCCTTTCAAGCCTTCACTAAGGCTCTTTATTTCATTTATCAGCTGATTAAGTCTATTTGCATCCTCTTTATATTTTTTATCGTCCAAACCCTTGTAAAGTATGTCCAATGACCATTCATTATACATATTTCTATCCCTTTCTTAAATGTTTTTATGTTGCTTTCAATAGGCATATTATACCACAATCTATTTAGGTTTCCAATTATCATGTATATCTAGATAGTATAATACATGTATATAAATAAATTCAAGAAAAAAGGGCTGTTTTCTGACAGCCCTAATATTTCTATGAAAATGTTTTAAATCTATAGTCTAGAGGAGAGAACTCTTTATCGCCAGGTTCTTGTACTGGTGTGCCAAAAGGCATCTGTGCGAGTAGCTTCCACTTCTTAGGTAAATCCCACTTTTCCTTAACCTCATCGTCAATCAAGGGATTGTAATGCTGTAAGGAAGCTCCTAAGCCTGATCCCTCTATGCTAATCCAAATTGTATATTGCAGCATACCTGAGGACTGAAGTGACCAAACTGGAAATACATCCTTATATAGAGGAAATTGTTCCTGAAGCCCTTCAACCACTGCTTCATCCTCAAAGAACATGATTGTTCCATATCCATTCTTAAAGCCATTTATCTTCTCATCTGTCGAAGAAAAAGAATCTGCTGGAACTATCTTTCTTAATGTCTCTCTTGTTATCTCCCAAAATGCATCATGATTTTCTCCAAGAAGAAGAACCACTCTGGCACTTTGTGAATTAAATGCAGAAGGTACATATTTTACTGCATGCTCAATGATCTCCTGAATCTCCTGATCTGAAATCGGGGATTTTTTATCGATTGAGTAATAGGAACGGCGATTTTTAACCATTTGTTTTAAGTCTTTCATATTGTATACTTCCTTTCTTTAATTTCTTATTATATTTTAAGCATTCTTACAAATTATTATTATTATTTATAAGTATCATCTACTAATTAGTGTTGTTTACAATTGTATTGTATACCATATATTTTTCTTTGTCAATACTTTTTCCTTGACTTTTTATAAATAATTGTATAAAATTAAATTGTACAGTAGATATAAATTAATTATTCCGATAATAACCGGATAGAAAGGATAACACAATGAATACTAAAATAACACCAGATGATAATAAGAACAAATATGATATACTTCGGCTTGATAATCAGCTTTGTTTTTCCTTATATGTCTGTTCTAAAGAGATAATTCGGAAATATAAGCCCTTGCTAGACCCTTATGGCCTGACCTATACCGGATATATTATAATGATGGCTCTATGGGAGAAGGATGATATTACAATAAAGAATTTAGGCAAAAAGCTATTTCTAGATTCCGGCACCTTAACACCCTTGCTTAAAAAGCTTGAAACACAGGCCTATATTACACGCAGTCGCAGCGAAAAGGATGAGAGAAATGTATATATCAGCTTAACCAATAAGGGAAAAGACCTTCAAGATGAGGCTCTGCGCATTCCCGAAGAGCTTGTCTGTTCTCTAGGGTTGGATATGAAGGACGGCATGCGTCTTTTGGACGAACTCCATGCTATGATGAAAATATTCATTAAAACAGAAGAATAAGGGTGACAAGAACCTCTCCTTTTGTCGTTATTAGCCCATAAATACTAACGTATAACTTTGTATAAGTTTGCTTCATATGGTCTAAGCTCCTCAGATTCGTCCTGATAGTTAGATAAAATCAACTGACAAGGAGTCCTTTTTTTCTTTTTTGTAATATAGCCTTGCGATAAATTACACTCTATCAAAAACATACTACCTTTATATTTACGAAGATAAACAAAGGAATTTTTCCTTTTCTTATCAAGAATTTTGATGCCCCCATATATAAATGCTTCATTTTCCTTTCGTAGCTTAATAAGCTTCTTATAGAAATTCAGGATTGAATCCTCATCCTCAAGCTCTTTAGCAACATTTTGCCTTTGGTATTCTCCATGTAAACCAATCCAAGGTGTGCCTGTAGTAAACCCGGCATACTCACTATCATCCCATTGCATGGGGGTTCTGGCATGGTCTCGGCTTCCATTAAGTATCTTCCTAAGGGCTGCTTTCTCTCCCTGAGCCTCCTTTATTTCATTAAAAAGATTAATGCTTTCCAGATCTCTAAAATCACTTATGTGCTCAAACTCCCTATTGATGGCACCAATCTCCTGTCCCTGATATATAAAAGGTGTGCCCTTTAGAGTTAACTGCATCATCGCCAATAGCTTGCCAAGCACCTTATGATAAATAGAGCTCGGATTAACCTTTGATATCATTCTTGGATTATCATGATTCTCGTAAAACAATGACATTGATCCATAATGACTGTAATTCTCCATCCAGTCTATCATGTATTCCTTATAATAATTTAAATCATAAGCATAATCATCAAATTTATTATGGCCTGGTGCTTCCAGATGATCAAAGGAAAATATCATGTCCAGCTCTCTTCTGTAATCTGCTGTTAATAGCTTGCCCATCTCCATACCTACACCCGGTGTCTCACCTACGGTAAATGCATCATATGGCTCAAAGGCCTCCTTTTTAAGCTGTCTTAGATGTTCATGAAGCTTGGGTCCATAAAAATAGTGCTCCACTCCATAAAAGCCCATCAGCTTTCCTACTATTTCATTACCTTCCGGTAGTCCTTCTTTCTTTGATATATAATTTATTACATCCAGCCTGAAGCCATCGACTCCCTTTTCGAGCCACCATCTTATCATGCCTATTATATCCTGCCTCATATCGGGATTTTCCCAATTAAGATCCATTTGCTTTTTTGAGAATAGATGAAGCGCCCATGAATCCATATCCCCATAGTAATTCCATGCCGATCCACTAAAAAACGAGATCCAATTGTTCGGTGGATTGTCATCCTCATTCTTAACAAAATGATAGTAATCTTGATATTTCTTTGACCCCTTAAGAGCTTCTTCAAACCAAGCATGCTCATCCGATGTATGATTGATAACCAGATCCATAATCAGCTTCATTCCTCTTTGGTGAACCTCATTCAAAAGCCTATCAAAGTCCTCCATCGATCCGAATTCCTTCATAATGGCATAGTAATCCCTTATGTCATAGCCGTTGTCGTCATTTGGTGAATCATATATGGGAGAGAGCCATATGGCATCAACGCCAAGCTCCTTTAGATAATCGAGCCTGGAGCATATGCCCTTTATATCTCCAATTCCATCTCCATCAGAGTCTTGAAAGCTTCTGGGATAAATCTGATATACTACAGCCTCTCTCCACCATTTACGCTCTAATTCACTTCTTTCATTTCCCGGTGTATCCTGTTCGCTATTTAGAATATCTAGTACACATTGATAAAACTCACGATCAACTGTCTTCTTAGTCAACTCCGCCAGGTTTTTTATTCGAAGGTTTCCTATAATGGGGTTTATAATAAGCTTTTTGCTTTTATTTAACTGAAGCAGAAGCTTATTAATGATGTCTCGTCCAACAGGATTATCATAAGCATCCTTTATTCTACTATTGAAATCAAGTTTCATACAATCCTCCTCATATAATTATTATTTTTTTACTGCTAATAACGGAGGATTTGTCCTCCTCATATAATTATTATTTTTTTACTGCTAATAACGGAGGATTTATCCTCCTCTAAATTCCTTTATATATATCTTAATAATACCTTAAAAGGGGAAATTCTTCAAGCTAAGCATAATTTGTGATACATCTATTGGCTTAATTTAAGCTAGCAAACTTAACAAGAAAGAGTTTCGCTTGTGTAACTCTTTCGCCGAGCGCGGCCAGCTTTTCTGGCAAGATATAAAACGCGCGAGTGCGCATCCATAGCGGAGCGATTTTATATAATAGGACGCAATTTCCTATTATATTAAAAAGAGCTTAATACTATCAGACATAAATCATATCAAGTCTAATAGTATTAATCTCATGGTTATTCATTTAAGTCTCTCATGACTAAAGCCACGAGTGTTCTTAGTTGTGTTTATAAATTCATTATTCTAAAGATTAAGCATCTCATCATAACCCAGCATAAGATTCATGTTCTGAATGGCTGCTCCTGATGCTCCCTTGCCCAAATTGTCCAGTCTAGTCAAAATCATAGCTATACCCTTTGCATCATTTCCGATAACAAATATATTAGCCATATTAGTATTATTGCATGCAGTAATATCTACGGCACCATCAAATATGCATCCAGAAGAAGGCATACTACTGTTTATTGAACTATCCTTTAAGGTTTCCTCATCAATATATGGCATAACCTTGACAAAATGCTGATTTTTATAGTGCTCCTCTATTAATTTATGGAGCATTCTTCCTTCAACCTTATTATTTAGGAGCCTTGTATGAATAGGTACACTTATCGCCAGACCTTTATAATAATCAGCTACAACCGGAAGAAAAACAGGAGCTTGTGATAAACCGGAATGCATTATCATCTCCTTTATATGCTTATGATTAAGCCCTAAGCTGTAAGGTCTTGGTGCTTTTGTATAGGGGTTACCTTCTACCTTTTCTTCATACTTTTCAATCAAGCCTTTTCCTCCGCCGCTATATCCTGTAATACTTTGGCATGACACAGGATAATCAGTAGGCATGGCCTTATGATATATCAGAGGATATACAGATAGAGCAAATGCAGTTGCATGGCAACCAGGGTTACTTACTCTCTTACTATGTCTAATTGCTTCCTTATGAGCAGATGATAATTCAGGAAGCCCGTAAGTCCAACCCTCTGCAGTCCTGTGAGCAGTACTTGCATCAATTATCTTAGTATCTGGATTTGTTATTAATGACACTGATTCCTTTGCCGCATCATCGGGTAAGCATAAAAATACTAAATCAGCTTCATTTAATATTTTTTGACGTTCATTAATATCGCGCCTCTTATCATAATCAATCTTGATAACTTCAATATTTTCATATTTACTAAGTCTTTCATTTATTTCAAGCCCTGTCGTCCCGCTTGAACCATCAACAAATATTTTTTTCTTCATAATTCAGACACCTCATATAGTATTATCCTTTGAACCTCTTATTACTAAAGTTACGAATGTTCTTACTTGTAATAATAAA
>JAQVQL010000003.1 GCA_028701595.1 Herbinix sp. | reverse complement strand
ATACACCTCATATCGTATTATCCTTTGAACCTCTTATTAATATAGTTACGAGTGTTCTTAGTTGTGTTAATAAATACATTATATTTCGTATATTTATTCATTGCATTTTATTAATATACATTATTCCTTAGGTTTTGTCAACTATATTTTAATTAATATACTATAAAAAACCAAGAACATGGCTAAAAGTTTATCTTCTATGCCATGTTCTTGATTTAGGAAAGTTTTATGTCAAAATTACCAACTTGGATTGGTCCATAATTTATTTTCTTGGTTAGGGTCTACACCCTTTAATTCAAAAAGCTTACTTACAGTAACAAGAGCATATCCATCCTCTATCAGTCCATCAATCATTTCACCTAAAGCGTCCACTGTGTTCTTATTACCATTGAAATCATGAAGAAGTACAATATCCCCATCCTTAACATTAGTCAGTATTCTTTCGACTCTTTGCTCTGCAGTTATATTGGCACTCCAGTCTTCACAATTAATTCCATTTATAAACGGAAGGTCAATAGCTTCAAACATGGTCGGACTTGTAGAAATAAATGGTGGTCTGAAAAACTTTGGTGTTACACCTACCATCTCTTCGATGATTTCATTGGTCCTTTGTATCTCATCGATATTATCTTCGGCAGTATATGCATTCATTGAGTTATGATTCCAGGAATGATTAGCGATTTCACAATCAAGCTCCAATTGCCTTTCCATTATAGGCTTTGTATCTTCCGTAACGTACTTACCAATAAGAAAAAATGAAGCAACTACTTCTTTCTCCTCTAATATGTCCAAAATCTGAGGTGTAATCTCCAAATTCGGACCGTCATCAAAGGTCAATGCCACAATCTTCTTATCAGAATAATCAATCTCAGGTACCTCTGTCGGTGTAGGCTCGGGAGTTGGTTCTGGTGTAGGTGTAGATGTAGGATCTGCCGGTACTTCTGTGGGTATAGTATCTGTATTCTTGTCGTTGTTCATAGTGTCTGTCTCCTTTTGTGAACAGGATGTAAAAAGAAGTATTATGATTAAAATTGCCCCGAACATCTTGGTTTTCTTCATATAATCCCCTCTTATCATTAACATATTAAGCTGTGAATTAACTAAATTCAAGCCTTAATTAATGTTAACAAATCCTTTCACTTGGAGCAAATAGAATATATTTATTTGTTATATAAGTCATAGGTTATATAATAAGAGAATATGAACTCCGCTTATTACATGCTATTACACAGCATTAAGTTGCTCTAGGCAATCCATAACTAAGTTTTCTACTTCATCCTTATCTATGTCCATAGCAATGGAAAGCTCACCATAGAGAAAATCCTGAGCAATACCCAGATACTTTTCATCTGTAAATGTCAGCTTCTTACCCTGAGACAAACGCTCTTGCTTTCTTACATAAAGAGTCTTTATAATCTTCACCCAGTCCAAACAGTCGCGTTCTCTTAGGGCTTCCTTATAAGCCTCTTCCCTTTGCTTATCATTCTCTATCCAAAGTAAGGGAGCATCCGGAATTTGCTTTAGCAATTCGGTTGCTTCTTCATTAGAGATCACTTTTCTCATAGATACTTTATCATTATCTACGGGTGTATATAAGGTGCTCGCCTTTGAAAATACTGGTTGAAGTGTATAGCATTCTATACTTTTATCCATACCCGATATATTAAGGCTGCCTATCTCTTCCACCTTACACACACCATGGTTACCGTAGATAATATAGTCTCCTAATTCATACATTTAATCTCTCCTATCTTCTCTGAAAAGCCAACACAAGTATCATATCAAACAATTTTAAGCCTTAAATCTATATGTTAGTCGTTTGATGTCAACGACTTACAAAACAATGGATTTGAAAAGAATATTCTCTTCTATAATACATTATAACAGAAATAGGCTTCTTTTGTTAGTGGTAATAAGGACTTTTGTTAATTTTGTGGAATTTTTATAAAGCTATTAGGCAATGTATTAGTGCATTTAGCCAACATATATTACCATATTTTGGTTAAATAATCAGAAAAGGCCACCTCTATGTACCCTTCAAATGTTTACTGGTACTTCTAAGGCAACCCCTTTATATACTATTCTATCCAATTATTGATAAGATATCCACCTATAATATTATTCCTTTGCCGACGGATCAATTGCATCTCGAAGTGCATCACCGACAAAGTTTATGCTTACAACAAGTAATATTATTAGAACACCTGCTGGTATCCATAACCAAAACTTACTGGTGAGTATTGTTATGGATTCTGCTCCGTTTAATATATTTCCAAGACTTGCGGTTGGAGGCTGAACACCCATGCCAAGAAAGCTTAGTGCTGCCTCATCAAGTATGGATATGGCAAATACCGAAGTAGCATATATCAGAACGGGACCTATAGTATTTGGAAGAATCTCGGAAAATAGAATATATCTATTTGGCATTCCCGCAACCACATTTCCTTTCACAAAATTGGTTTCTCGAAGAGATAGAACATTTCCGCGAACCAATCTCGCCGCACCTGGCCAATCCACAAAGCCAAGTATCAAAATAATATTCCATAATCCCGCTCCAAATATGGATGCTGCCACAAGCACAAGAAGAATATAAGGAAATGACATAATAGTATCCGTTATACGCATTATAATTATATCAACCACTCCACCAAAATATCCCGCAATCAATCCCAGTATTACACCGATTACAGTAGATACGACAGTCGCAGCAAACCCGACAAACAAAGATATTCTAGTGGCATATAAAATTCTACTTAACATATCCCTCCCTATCTGGTCCGTACCAAGCCAGTGCGCTAAAGAAGGAGGAGATGAGAAGGATGTACTTACCTGATTAGGATTATAGGGCGAAATAATAGGCGCAAGTAATGCAAGTAGTGTCATGATACACAGAAAATACAAGCTTGCCACTGCTAGCTTATGTTTACGAAAGCGCTTAATTATCATCTTAAATGTGCTGCTTTTATAATCTGATGTTTCGGAATTACTCATAGTTATCTCCGTTTCTAATACTTTATGGTTGGATCTACCAAAGCATATAAGATATCTGTAATTAAATTAGCCACCAGAACCACCACCGCCGTTAAGAGGGCTACTCCCATAACAAGAGGGTAATCCCTACTCATTATGGCATTCATAGTGATTAGTCCAAGACCCGGCCAGCTAAAAACCTGTTCAATAATAACTGCTCCTCCAAAAAGTGTTGGAATCTGCATACCAATTACGGTAATGATAGGTATAAGAGCATTACGAAGGGCATGCTTATTGATAGTAAGAAAACGTCCGATACCCTTAGACTTTGCTGTACGAACATAATCCTTTTGTAATATCTCAAGAACCGCACTTCTTACATAACGGATATTTGAACCGGCAATGGAGATGGCAAGAACTAGTACAGGCATTACCATATGTCTGATTAGGTCACCCCAACCTCCGTCTCCTCCCGCGGTTCGCATCCCACTGGAGGGAAGCCAGCCTACCCTTACTGTAAATAAATATATAAATATTAACGAGAGAAAAAAGCTTGGTATACTTGTCCCGAAAAATGACATGGTTACCAAGGAATAGTCTCTTTTTGTGTATCTATGAATCGCACTATAAATACCGATGGGTATGGCAAATCCAAGTCCCACAAGCATTGAGGTTCCCATCAGCAAAAGCGTTGGCCCCAGATGACTACTAATGATCTGCCTTACAGGCTGATAGCTTTTTATCGAATAACCCAGATTTCCCTGTAACATATTCTTAAGCCACACAAAATATTGAACATAAAAGGGTTTATCCAGTCCAAGCTGTATCGCTTTAGCCTCTAACGCCGCTTCAGTAGTCTTTGGCCCCAGCATCATTTCCAAGGGACTACCAGCGAGACTCATAATGGCATAATCCAGAATAGTAATACCGATAAGTACTGGTATAGCGATTAATATTCTTTTTATGATATATTTAAGCATTGTTTTCCTCATTCCTGCATATGTTATTTGTGCTTTATGGTAGAAAGTGGCTTTCTATCACCTTTCTCTTTCTGCCAAAAGTACCGGACAAGCAGCCATATGATTACTTCCGGGCTTAACAGGTATAAGCGGAGGGTCATTAATCTCACACGATGGGATAGCATATGGACATCTGGTATGAAATCTGCAACCCTTAGGAGGATTCACCGATGAGGGGATTTCTCCTTTGAGTACTATTCTCTCTCTTCCCCGAAGCTTGGGGGCAGGTATGGGCGAAGCATCGAACAAAGCCTTGGTATAGGGATGTACGGGGTCATCAAAAAGCTCCTGTGTATTGGCGATTTCTACAATTCTTCCAAGATACATTATAGCAATCCGACTACTTACATAGCGAACCGCACCCAATCCATGAGCAATAAACACATATGTTAATTTGAACTCATCCTGTAGCTGCTTTAGTAGATTTAGTATTTGCGCCTGCACTGATACATCAAGTGCACTTACAGGCTCATCACATACTATAAGTCTTGGCTTTACAGATAGAGCCTTAGCAATGCCAATCCTTTGCCTTTGTCCTCCCGAAAACTCGTGAGGATATCTATGCTTCATAGACTTTGGTAGACCAACTAGGTCTAAAAGTCTGTTGATTTCTCCATCTAGATTATCACCCGTGGTAATTCCATGATAAAGCATGGGAGCAGCCAGAATATCATAGACCTGCTTTCTTGGGTTTAATGATGATGTTGAATCCTGAAACACCATCTGTAATTGAGTTCTGATTTTACGAAGTTGCCTTGTGGACATTTCTGATATCGATTCTCCCTGATATAGAACATGCCCCGAAGTAGGCTTCTCCAGGGCTACAATTTGCCGTCCAATAGTAGACTTGCCACAACCGGATTCACCAACAATGCCAAGTGTTTCTCCTTCATATATCTCAAAATCTACGCCATCAACGGCGTGTGTAACGGGGCTATTCTTACCTATGGTCGTACCCCTCACAGGATAATACTTTTTTAATCCGCGGGTTACCATCAGAGGCTTTCTATCTTCCTTATTATACAAAAGGAATCTCCTCCTTTACAGCTCGGTGACATCTTACAAAATGCCCCTCTTCAAGTTCAGAATAAACCTGCTTTTCCTTACAAGCTGGAATCCCATAGGAACAACGTCCAAAGAACCTACAGCCTTCAATATCCTGATAATTATCCGGAACGGTCCCAGGAATGGAGGATAGCTTTTTGTCTGGATCATCATATATACAAGGAACCGATTCAAGAAGTGCTCTTGTATATGGGTGTGATGGGTGATCAAATAATTGATTCACCGGAGCTTCCTCCATAAACTGCCCCGCATACATTATAATGACTCTGTCGGCAAGCTCTGCTACAAGTCCGATATCATGTGTAATCAATAGAATTGACATGTGAAATTCCTTCTGCAGCTCCACTAAAAGCTTCATAATCTGAAGCTGTATAGTAACATCTAAAGCAGTTGTAGGCTCATCGGCTATTATAAGCTTTGGCCCGCAGGCCAAAGCTATGGCTATCATAACTCTCTGCTGCATTCCACCTGAAAGCATATGAGGATACTTCTTCATAACAGCCTTAGCATCTGGTAAGCCAACTTTTTTTATCATTTCTATAGCATATTCATTGGCCTTTTTTCTATCATAGCCCATATGAATACGGATAATCTCTGTCAGTTGATTGCCGATGGTAAGTACAGGATTTAAGCTGTTCATAACATCTTGAAATACCATAGTAGCCTCACTACCCCTGATACCATCAAGTTCCTTCTCATTCATTTTAAGAAGGTCTTTTCCCTCAAATATTATACTTCCATCTATAATGCGAGCATTAGGGCTCAACAATCCAAGTAAGGATAGGGCTGTAACACTTTTACCGCAGCCGGACTCCCCTACAATACATATAACCTCTCCAGATTTTACTGAGAATCCAGCCTTATCCACCACAACTGTCTGTGTATTATCCTCTACAAAAGCTATTGTAAGATCCTCTACCTGTAATAAGGGCTCCATCCTAAACCTCCTAAAAAACTTATTACTTTTGTACTGTATATAACGGAGGTTTTTCCTCCTCAAAAATTATAACATTATACTTTCTAATCTATTTTGCAACTTCCCATTCATGGACATTTATAAATGTTCCATATACATCAGGCACAGCGTTCCCAAGACGGTTATTAACCGCTCCGATGGCACTGATAATATATGCAGATATCATAGGAACCTCTTGTTGAGTTATGTCAGTAATTATGCGGTATTGCTTTATAATTTCATCCATGTTAGTTATTTTCTGTGTCATATCAAGAGCTTGTACGATATCATCATTATAATATCTGGTCCAACCACCCTTTGATAGTAACCAACTAATATCCGTATAAGGATCCACAGGAGTATAGGTATATTGTACCGCCAATAAATCAAATTCACCTGTTCCTGCTATTGAGAGCAAAGATGCAATGTCTACTGTATTGATCTTGATATTAAGTCCAATTTCTCCAAGCTTTGCTGCAATAAAGCTAGCTATCTGTACAAATGTTGTATCACCGCTATTCACATAGAAGGTATACTGTGTCGTTTTATCCCAGCCGTCTGCCTCTGCCTCATTAAGAAGCTCTATAGCCCTATCTGGATTATAAGCTATTGGGGTCACATCATCATAGAAGGGACCTGCACTGGCTAAGAAGGCTTCTACTACCTCTCCCTGTCCTTTCATTAAATCCTTCAGTATCGTTTGACGATCAATTCCGTATAAAATCGCTTGTCGAATTCTTGCATCAGTAACCCGCTCAGTATTAAAGAAAATAGACTGATTTGTTACCGGTGTTCCGTCATAGACAGTGATTCCATCAAGCGCTCTTACAGAATCATAATCCTCCTGTAAAACTGCACCGGTAGTCTGCTGTACAAGATCAATTTCACCCGATCTAAGTCCAGCAAGCAGCTGGCTCGCCGTAACAACCTTTATATTTAGATTCTTAATTTTGGGCGCTCCCATAAAGAAGTTCTCATTAGCTTCAAGTGTAACATAATGATTTAAATCCACATCCTTAATAAAATATGGTCCGCTTATTACAGTTGGAGCATTAAACCAGTCATAGGATAAAAGGTCTGACCTAGGTACATCCCTAAGAACATGCTCAGGCAATGTGAGAATATAACGACCAAAGATATTCGTGAAGGAATGTAATGCCATCTCGGTCTTTGTGCTTATCTGTACTGTATGCTCATCAACAGCAACAACTCCGCTGACTGATGTTGCACCCTGCTCGGCATATCCGTCATCTCCGGTTCCTACTATCTTCTCCATAGACATTCCTACGCTTCCTATTTCAGGGCTGGTCCAAAGTAAATAAGTAAAAACTACATCCTCTGAGGTAACTGGCTCACCATCGGACCAAACTGCATTCTCATCTAAATGAATGGTAAATGTCTTATTATCCTCTGTAGTTATCTCTTTTGCTAGCTGACTTACGAATTCTAAGTCATGGTTAAGCTCCATTAGTGGTAAAAACGCTAATGATGTAGTATATTTAACTACCTCTGTACCATCCTGCAAAAGAGGATTTACAGAGCTAAGTGAATCTGTAACACCGACGTTAACAATATCATTCGAGCTTTTGTCCTTATTCCCTTCTGTTATATCTTTATCGGAAGAATTATTCGTATCATTATTCGTGTCATTATTCGTGTCATCTTTAGAGCATGCGATTAATGATGCCGAGATTATTAATGTAAATAGCATAACTAATATAAGCTTTCCTGTCTTTTTCATAAAATCACCGTTCCTTTTCTATTTGTTAATTATAATGTTTATTACTATATATTGAAATATCTTTAGCATCTCTGTTTTTAGTATGTTTCCATACTATTTTGATATGCATACTATAATATAGTTACTAATAACATTTGTCAATTGATTACTAATAACTATTTAACTTTTTGATAAGCTATTCTCTCTGCACCGTCCTCAAGATAAATAATCCCGCATTTATTAAATCCGTTCTTAGTAAGGAAGTTTTGCATGATTATATTATCCTCGTGAGTATCAATTCGGATATTAGGCCACTTATCAAGGCACCAACTCAGACAAAATGAGGCAACACCCTTCTTACGGTTGCCGGATGCTATCCTATGAACCACACCATATGGATCATCATTAATCCAACTGCCTTGGTATATATTAAGATAAGTAGGATCAGATCCAATATTAAAATAGAAAACAGCTAGAATCTGATTATCTTCCACACATACATAACTTTTTTCATCATATATGTCTTGCTTAATTAATTCAATGTTCGGATAACCGCCTCCCCATTGGTTGGGGTTACCATTCTCTCTCATATGGTTTCTGGCATCATCATATATCTCCATGACCTTATCCAAATCCTCTATTATAGTCTGTCTTATCTCCACTCTTTGTCTCCTTAATTATGCTAATATGAGTATTAGTATTCTACACTAATTAATTGCAATACGCAAATATCCAATTTAATTCTTTCTTACTTATTGTACGTTATAACCGAACCCATTCTCTTTAATATATTAAGCTCTAAAATAATATAAATAATTGAAACTAGACCCGTAATACCATCAGATAGAGCATTACTTATATATATTCCCCTTATTCCCAGTCTTGGGGCCAATATAAGTATTGCAGGAACAATTATTATTCCATATCTTAAGAAAGCCAATATACTGCTAAGCTTAGTCTTATCAACAACCTGGAAGTATTGCGAGCTTACAGTCAGAGGTCCTACAATCGGAAGCATACACAGATGAAATCTAATACCTGCCGATGTAATCTCTATCAGAGCTTTATCATCTGTGAATATAGATACCAATAACTGTGGAAACAGTAATATTATTATAAACAATAATACTGATAGCAAAAAAGAATAAAACAAGGCTAGCTCCAGGGACTTTCGTACCCTATCATATTGTTTTGATCCCCAATTATAGCCGCATATGGAATTATTGCCCTGAACAATCCCTATGACTATCATATGATAAAAGCTATATATGGAAGCCATTATCGTTATAGACGCAATATCAAGATCAGTACCATACTTAAGTAAATTCCTATTTATAAAGAGATTTACAGCAGCAGCTAATATCTGAATATAAAAGGATGGCATACCCAGCTTTAGGCTTTTACCAAGTAAGCTTAACTCACTGCTAATTTTCCTTAGCTTTAAATTAATTACAAAATCCCTTCTCTTAATAAATGCATAAATCACATATACTGTCAAAGTGGTCTGGGAGATAACTGTAGCAATAGCCGCACCCGCTATTCCCATCTTAAAAACAAATATAAACAGTGGATCCAATATTATGTTCATTACAGATGTAATGATAATAATCTTCATGGATACTCCCGCTTTGCCTATAGAGCGTAAGGAATTGTTTAAGCAATATCCTGGAATACCTATTATGGAACCCACAATTATGATTACTATATATTCCTTTGCATAGGGTAATACATTATCAGATATAGACAGAACACTCAGTATTGGGTCTAAAAATATTATAAATAATATAGTAAAGGAAATTAAAAAAATTATTATATATTTTAATGCAAGAAATAAAATATCCTCAGCTTCATCCTTCTTACCTTCGCCGAGCCTTATAGAAATCAGAGCAGAGGTTCCAACCCCCACTAATAATATAAAGGCCATCTGTATGATTTGAACAGGCATGGTAATTCCCACTGCGGTTAAGGCATAGGAGCTGATTCTACCTACATAGATTCTGTCTACAATATTAAAAATCGCACTGCTGAGCATCCCAAGGATTGCCGGTATACTAAGCTGCCATAGAAGCTTTGATATCCTTTCAGTTCCCAGATTCAATATTTTTCCCTCGCTTTATGTTCTTATGATTAGCTTTACAAAATACAAAGTATACAAATAATAATATCAACAAAAAGATACCCTATCATTCTACTATGAATTAGATTTAAACTCAACAAGAATAAAATATATACATAATAATACAGTACCATTACTTGTTATTATAGGTTTCTAATAGAGTTTTACATAGAAAGCCTACTAGCCTCCTACTGAGACTATGTTTGTCAGCCCAGAGGTTTGCCCGTACCTTCGATTCACCGTCACCGACGACACCCTTGGTGTTCAACTATAACCTTCTCACTACCGCGCGGTTTCGGGACTTTCACCCGTTAGATTGCGCCCATGCCGGGCGCACGAAAAAAAGACCCTTGTAATCGTCCTTTGCTTCACAATGGTCTTTACTAAAGTTTTTATTATTCTTAAGATTCTGAATTTATTCCAAATAATTGCATCATATAATCCTGCTGCTCATTTAGAATACGTACAATCCTAATTTTATCAAGTTCTAAATGGTAGAAAACATAATTCTTTTCTATATATATAGTGATAATCTGTTGGGGTATCTATTTGCTTAGATAAATTCACCCTTAATAACGGATACTTCTCCAATCTTCTAATATCCAAAATAATCTTTCTTAATATTCTCTCCGAGACAGACTCTCCCCAATTTTCAGTAATATAATCACGTAAAGATTGTAAATCCTCTAGTGCTTTAGGTGAATATTCAATGTTTGCCATATTTATAATCCCAGTTTAGCTTCAACATCCTGTGCAGAAAGCCACCCTTTTTCTCTAGCAGATTTCTCGCCCTCTTCCAGATTGGAAAGCAAGCGTATTGTCGCCTTCAATCTATCAAGTTCCTTTAATTTGATAATTGCATATTCGCCTCTGCCATTTCTGGTTAAATAAACCGGACTATCTTCTCTAACTTCATTGAGTACATCTGTATAATTCCTTAAATCTGAAACAGGCTTAATATTTGGCATAATCATCATCTCCTTATACCATAATTATAGATTATCACGCTATAAATATCAAGGCTAATTAACGTGTTAATTTGCAGCACGTCAATAAGAATATAAACAATTATATATTACCATTTTAAACGCGCTTCTTTATCATTTTTGCCTACAGTTCCTCTTACTTGTAAGAATTAGATATATAATACCTAGGGCTGATAAAAGCGCAAATACTAAAGTTACTATGCTTGAATATTGTTTGCCACTAAGAAATATAGCTGTAGGTCCATCTGCTCCACCGATAATTCCTATTGAGCTTGAACTGTTATAATTGTCTCTACTAATTTGAAATCTATATTGTATATAGATACGCATTATAAATTCCCATGAGGCACTAACTATTGTAATTATAGTTGTAATAATCGTTAATGCAACAATTATTTTCCTATGTCTTTTTGACACCATTAAAAGCTCCCTTCAGCTATAGGCTCTATTGCCTATTTTATTTTTCCACCATGGAAAAAACACTCATAGATTTTTACATCCTGATACATTATCTCTTCATATCCCTGATACCACTCAAACGTGCCATCAACCTTACAAACATACACATAATCTCCATCCTGAAAATATGAAGGACCTCGATATGGTTTGTCATATGGAACCTCTCTTAATGCTGACTTTAGAAAATCTCCGCTAAAATTCTCTCCTATAACTCTTCCACTGTAATTCATTGCCCAGATTGGAACACTATCTTTCCATACGGCCTCTTCTCCCGAGAAACACTCTCCCCCGAGATAAGTGTCAATATAAAGCAAGTCATTCTCCTCATATCTGAAGTCATGTGAAAGCGGTCTTGAGGGCGAGCTCTCGGCACCCTTTCCAGCATAGGTTTTATTCTTAGCCTTTAACAGAAATTCTCTCAGTTCATCGATAACATAAGAATTCTGTTCAATTGGCTTTAGCATACAACCATCCTTATCCTTAACCAGATAATCGATTGTTACATTAAACAAGCTACTAAGCGCAATAAGGTTAAAAATCTCCGGATAGCTTTGTCCGCTTTCCCATTTTGCAATAGCCTGACGTGATACATCAAGCGCTTCTGCCAGCTCCTCCTGTGAATAGCCTTTGTTTTTCCTAATAAGTACAAGTTTTTCTGAAAAAATCATAATTACTACCTCCCTGACGATTATATCTATAATTATATCAGGCCTATATATACCATACCATTATCTATCAGTTGCATTTATGCAACCACTGATATGCAATTCACTTATTTGTATATTAAATTACAATCCAATATAAATCAACACAAGTTTGTCACTTTTACCCTATAAAATGTGATAATATGTTATTATCAATATAAACAACCTATTTCTATCTAGTCAGAAATCAGATATAGATGTCAGAGAACATATGGGAGAATATTAAAGGATATGAAAATACAGTATAAAAAGTATAAAAACAGGTTTATTATTATAGGCATTATGGCTGTTCTTGCGGTAATCCTTATGATTGCCCTTCCAAAGCTTGATAAGCAAAGGGATAGATTAGATGAGAATTCAAACCTAAGGCTCGGTAATGTAGAGTTCGAAGATACTGGCGCGGCTGAGAATATAACCAAAGAGACTAAAGATAATGCAAATACAGTAGTAGATAAGGGGGATGCTATAAACCCTGCACCTAAAAATGATGAAAACTCCGCTTATGATGATATGGCGCAAGGAGATGAGGCGCCCACACAGTCAGATGACACTAACGAAGCTCGCTCTTTTGAGCCCATCATGGAGCTCATATATGAAGATAAGGACGACGTAGTTATATCAAAGTCGGGAGTCAACTTAAGAAAGGGTGCCGGGACAGATACTGAGATTATCACCACCTTACAAGAAATCACTCCCCTTAAACGAACTGGCTTTCACGAGGATTGGACCAGGGTAGAATATCAGGGAACAACCTGCTATATAGCTTCTTATCTCGTTACCGAAAAGACTGAGGAGTCTACTTCAGAGCAAGCCGAAGGTCAGCTTATTGTTATAGATGCTGGCCACCAGGCTAAGGGTAACTATGAGCAGGAACCCATAGGACCAGGTGCTAAAGACACTAAGCCTAAGGTTTCAGCAGGAACTACAGGAGTCAGTACAGGCCTAGAAGAATATAAACTGAATCTAACTGTGTCTCTTAAGCTTAAAGAAGAGCTACTAAAAAGAGGATATGACGTACTAATGATTCGAGAAACCCATGATGTGGATATACCCAATTCCGAGAGGGCTGCCATAGCCAATGAGGCAGAAGCAGATGCTTTCCTGCGAATCCATGCCAACGGTAGCGATAATACTAATGTGAACGGAGTAATGACAATCAGCCAGACGAAATCTAATCCCTATAATAGTAGCTTGTATAAGGTGAATCGCAAGCTATCCGATCGTATTGTGGAAAATATCGTGCTACATACAGGAGCAACTAATAAGGGTGTCTGGGAGACGGATTCCATGAGTGGTATCAACTGGTGTAGTGTACCGGTAACAATTGTTGAGATGGGTTATATGTCAAATAAAAAAGAGGACGAGCTTTTAGCAACGGATAGCTATCAGGATAGAATTGTCCAAGGAATTGCAGATGGCCTTGATGCATTTTTTCAAGACGAGTAAAGTCTTGACTTCCTTTTGATTCCAATTATTCTTTCCTTAGAATCTTATCCATTGATTTTCCTTCAGCTAACTCATCGATTAGTTTATCCAAATATCTAATCTCACGCATTAATGGTTCTCCAATATCTTCTACCCTGACACCGCAGACAACTCCTTTTATCAGGTATCGTGAAGGATTCATTAGCATCTAGCTCTTTCGATCGCTACCTGGCTTGCTTTCTTACTATCCAGCATCTTCTGAACTCGTAGGTACTCTGTTTCAGTAACGATTGGCTGATGTTTCCCTTGGACTTCAGCCTTTTGCACCTGAGCATAGTTACGTATTTTCTTTTGTTCCAGATAATCCGGTACATAATTCCTTTCAGAAATATTCTTGTTCCCTGTTTTCGATGATGAAATGAAAAGACAACAATCTGGTAGAACGGGCTTAAAGTCAAATTTTTGCGCCCTTTACGAAAAATACGACACGCCCCTTGATGGTCCGAATAGTCGGAGCGGGTGAATTGCCTTAGGAAGCAGCAATTCCAGTTCGAAACATAAAAAAATAATGGTGCAAATGACATTTGCTAATTTCTACTATTGGTTTACTTCATTTCTGCGTAATTCTACTGTGTTTTTCTTGTGTGAATGCTTTTTTAATAGTAAAATTAACATGTAAATATATGGAGGTGCTTATGTATGGAAAATGAAAAGATGGGACAGTTAATATCAGAGTTACGAAAATCGAATCAAATGACACAAAAAGATTTGGCGGCAAAACTGCACGTCAGCGATAAGGCAGTATCGAAATGGGAACGTGGGCTAAGTTGCCCTGACATTTCATTGTTATTGCCTCTTTCAGACATTCTTGGTATCACAATAGTGGAATTGCTAAATGGCGAAAAAAATTATTCGGAGGTGGTAAACATGAAAACAGGTATCAACAATGCTTTGGAATATGTCGTATAGACAACAATGGATAAAATTAAAATGACCCAAAATATCTGGGCTGCTGTTTTTTCCTTTTTTCTTCTATTGGGTATCATTGTTGTATCCATTATCAATTTAATGGTTTCCGGTACATTTACATGGTCTCTCGTACCGATTAGTGCGAGCGCTTTTGCATGGCTTGTATTTTTTCCAGCGATAAAGTTTGGTATGAAAGGAATCATTGGTTCGCTTATCAATATAAGCATCTTTCTTGTACCCTTTTTGTATATGCTCGATCACGCGATAAATAGTTTAACGGATTATCATGTGCCGATTTTTTCCATGGGTATTAGTATAGCGCCCCTTCTGATAGTGTTTATATGGGTTGCTTTTTTCCTTTTTAAAAAATTGAGGGCAAGAAAGTTGCTGTACAGTGCTGTTTTAGTGTTACTTCTCAGCCCAATAACCTTTTTGATAAACCTTTTTCTAGATGTAACGCAGGGGCAAGGACAAATATGGTTTAATACACTCTCTATCATAAATGCTCTAATTCCGTTTGCCGCCGCCATCATACTCTTCAGCCTATCCTATGTTATTCATCGAAAAAAGAGTAAAGTATAAATTATCCTGTTTTTCATAAGCACACAAAAGCGGTAACTCAAAAAACTGATATAAAATCTTAATAGTTGCATAAGGGCAAGGCCATTTATTAGTGGTTCTTGCCCTTGATTGTATTAAAAAGCTGTATTTGGGGATGTCAAGTAAAACTCCCCTCTGGCAGCCAGAAATACCATGATATATTCATTTACTAGGATAACCGCTCTTCAAAATAAATCTCTAATTGTGAGTGAATCTGGCCCCAATCCTGGCTGTGCCCAATCCATTTCTTTGTAATGTCCATCGTTGCAAGGTAGAGCATTTTTAAAAGGCTGTCATCGGACGGAAATGTTGTCTTACTTTTTGTTACTTTTCGAAGCTGTCGGTTAAATCCCTCGATGGCATTGGTGATGTATATAATTCTTCAGATGGCTTCTAGATACTTAAAATACGTTGAAAGATTTACCCAGTTGTCTCTCCAAGTCTTTGATATCTTTGGATATTTTTGAGGCCATTTCCCTTCGAATGAATCAATCTACTTCAGGTCAATCTCTTCTGACGGAGCAGCATAAACACGTTTTAAATCAGCCATAAGAACTTTGATATCCTTGTAGGAAACAAACTTCGTAGTGTTACGAATTTGGTGAATGATACACCACTGTATTTCCGTCTTGGGGAATACAGCATCTATTGCCTGAGGGAAGCCAGTGAGTCCGTCTACACAGGCAATTAAGACATCCCTTACGCCGCGATTCTTCAAGCCGTTCATAATGGAGAGCCAGAACTTAGCACTTTCATTTTCACCTACATACATACCGAGAACATCTTTTCTGCCAGTCATGTCAATGCCAATAGCAATATATACTGCACGTTTCACTATACGTCCTTCGCTTCTGACATGAAAATGTATCGCATCCATGAAAACTACTGCATAGATCTCTTCCAATGGTCGTTCCTGCCATTCTTTAACAATTGGTAGTATCTTATCCGTAATATGACTTATGGTACTGTCAGAGATGTCTACTCCGTATAGTTCTTGCATATGACTTTCGATATCACCAGTTGTCATACCTTTCGCATACATGGATATAATCTTTTCCTCCATGTCCTGACAGATGGTATTTTGATATTTTTTTACAATCTGTGGTCCAAACTCCCCCTTACGATCTCTCGGAACATCGAGATCCATATCTCCATAGCTGGTATGCATGGTTTTTGTGGTATATCCGTTTCTGCTATTATCTGTCTGCTTATTATGATAGTCGTATATGGAATAACCAAGATCTTCGTCCATTTCACCATCTAAGCTTTCTTCAAGTATGACCGACATCATGTCCCTCATCATGGCATTGATGTCCTTTCCATCTTTGACCGGATTTTCTTTGAGATATCCACCGATCTTTTCACGTAGAGCTTGTCTTTCGGGAGACTCATCCCTTCTTCTTTTCGCCATAAAATAAAACCTCCAAACTGAGCAATATTATTTTTCATCAGTTTGAAGGTTTACACAAACTTTGGGATAGTCCCAATGTTTTTCTCTTTATCTATTATTTATTGAAACTTTTTTCATCCAAACATACCTCCAATAAACCACCTTAGG
The DNA here is from genome assembly GCA_028701595.1 of Herbinix sp. Classification (GTDB taxonomy): domain Bacteria; phylum Bacillota; class Clostridia; order Lachnospirales; family Lachnospiraceae; genus Mobilitalea. The sequence goes on along the minus strand of JAQVQL010000003.1, from coordinate 21,196 downwards.
CTCATTATTCATGGAGTTCCAAAAACCATATTACCTTTCTTTAGAAATGATTGCATTTCCATCTCTGATACCTCACTCTCACAAACTTGTACCTCACTACTACACACTGAACATACATAATTCTTGCTTATGCTAAAACAATGTGTATATACGTTTCTAACTATTTCCCCCGTATCATCTAGAATAGCACCATTTTCCATGTCCATTGAAAATGAGTGCATGGACTTGAATAATCCTGTACCAATATATTTCAAGTAAGCTTCTTTCATGGTCCACACCATTGCCATCCTTTGAGCCTTACTAGCTTTATCTGCTTTATCTATCCATTGCATTTCAACATTCGTAAAACAACTATCATATATAAGATTGTAATTCTCATTCGTCTTTTCTACGTCTACACCGACTTCGACATCACCATAAACTATCACTACCCAATCTCCTGAATGTGAAAGATTATAATAGAATTTTTCATTGGAACAAATGTATGGTTTCCCATGTTTATTATAATAAATATCCATATTCAGCATTCTTGTATAATGGTTATGAAAGCTATACCTCAGTAATAATTCAGCAAAGATACACCTTATAGCGTCTTCCATACGATAGCATCTTTCTGCTCTCTCTCTTCTCTCTTTTGAAACCAATTCTTTCAATTGAGTATATTCATAATTTTTTATATTTGACACATTATAATAGTTTAAATAGATCATATCTCCTCTAATCTCAAAATTAATCCTTATGTAACACTTAGAGTCTGATTATTTTCATCTAAAAACACATTTACAAATCTATTTCTAAATACTAATTGTAGTTAAAATTTTCTGTATTTCTCATATCGTTCCTTTTTTATATATAATTCGCTCTTATTTTTATAGTCTTTAAGGAAACGTGCAATCTCATCACTAATTTGTTTGCAAGTATCACCCATATTGTTAACTGTTACTGGAACTTTTTCACTAATAATCTTATCTATTACCTTACAACGATATAAGTCCTTAGCTTCCAACTTCATTTGCTTCGCTGCTTCTTCTGCTCTTGTATTATCCCTCCATAATATGCTTGCATATCCCTCAGGAGATAATATTGAGTATACAGAATTCTCTAGCATCCATACCTCATTGCCCATGCTAAGTGCAAGTGCGCCTCCACTACATGCTTCTCCTATAATAATAGAGACTATTGGAACATTCATATCCGATACTAATTCTAGAACTTTAGCAATTACTAGCCCTTGTCCCTCCCCTTCGGCCTTTTTTCCGCAAGCAGCACCAATTGTATCGACAAAACATAATATAGGGCGTCCAAACTTTTCTGCCTGTATCATCATTCGCATAATCTTTCTATATCCACTCGGCGATGTCATTCCCCAATTTCTGTAAATAGCATCATCTAGATTCTTTTTTCCTTTTTCTTGTCCAATTACCGTTATGTTCTGTCCATGAATTTTAGCAATTCCTGCAATTACTGCATGATCATCTTCTGATACTCTATCACCTCGTAGCTCAACAAAATTCTCAAAGATATGTTCAATATAATTTTTACTTGTTGGTCTATCATGTGCCCGAGCGATTTTCACCCTCTCCCATGCTTGTATCCTTGAAGTAAATAATCTATTCTCTGCTTGCTCCACATCTCTTCTCAAATACTTACCACTTTTTTTTGAAGTATGTAACTTTAAAAGATTATACAAATTGTCTTTTAGCTCATACCGTTCCACAATCATATCAATAAAACCATGTTCGAGTTGAAACTCAGCTGACTGAAATCCATCTGGCAATACTTCACCTATGTTCTGTTCTATCACTCTGCGACCTGCAAATCCAATTAATGCTTCTTTTTCAGCCAAAATAATATCTGCTAACATAGCAAAGCTAGCTGTTACTCCTCCCATTGTCGGGTTTGTCAATACAGATAAATATAGTAATCCCGCTTTACTATGTTTTTTCACTGCTGCAGCTGTTTTACTCATTTGCATCAGAGAGATTATTCCCTCTTGCATACGTGCTCCACCAGAACAGCAAAACATTATAACTGATAATTTCTTTTTTGTTGCTTTTTCAAATAAGCAAGTAACTTTTTCTCCTTCTGCATGTCCCATAGTTGCCATCATGAATCTCGTATCCATTACACCAATTGCAGTTCTAATCCCATTTATCTCTATCTCGCCTATGAGCACCGCCTCATGTAATTTATGTTTTTGAAAATTATCTTTTAATTTTTTTAAATAATTTTCATCCAAATCAGAAATATTCAATTCAACACTAGTATCCCATTCATGAAAGCTTTTTGCATCTGCCAACATTTCAATTCTTTTTTTTGCATGAACTCGCAAATAATTTCCACATGTAGGACATATTGAGTAATATTCATCAAGTACTTCTCGATCAATTTCCGAACCACATTCTTTACATATCCTATAATTCATCCGTGCGCACATAACTTCTCCTCATACGTGTTATCTCATAAGACATATAGAATCCAATTGCTGCTTATATTGTACTCTAAATTGTCATATTGGGATTAAATACATTATTTTATAATAGGCTTCTAAGATAGACATATCATATAAATAACATAAATCCATGGTAAAAATCGCTATGTGTAATGATTATTTGTAATGTTTTTCACTCATCTTTCTTACTATCAATCCGCTATCATTTCAAATGTTTATCGCATCATTTGTAAATAAAGAGCTACAGAAATTTAATTTCGATATCTGAACTATAATAAAAATATACTCATATTTTCTTAGTCTTAAGTTTTGCAGTCCTGTGTTTTTACATTTATTACTATTATATTACATAATAATGGTTTGTTTTGTCAAGTATTTTTGCTTATTTACGTAATTATTAATTTTTTATTAATTTTATTCTATTTTATTTGGCCTTGAATGAAAATCCAAACGTAAATTATGTTTAGGAGCCTGGATGAGTATAACTTTTAAAACGGCAACTCAAGCAGTTTGAATAAAGAAACTGTTGAAAGATGGACTACATCCATAAGTTGTAAATCAACAACACCGATCGGAGGTGGATATCTCCTATAAGAGAATTCGGACGATATATACATAGTATCGGCTTTCCCGATGCATACGTACTGGATGACAAGTACAGAACCAGCGATACCACGTCGAAGTTTTCCTAATGAGTGAAACTGAGATACTGGCTTTCTTCAATAAGTGTGATTCATGTTCTCCGGAAGAATTACTTGGGCAGGGCATATGTATTACCTGCACTGTATCGTTTCCTTTATTGTTGGGCTTACGATGCGGTGAAGCGCTAACATCTTCGTTGCGAAAACGTACATATTGATAACGGTTTTGTTGATATCATTCAATCCGAAGCTCACTGTGACAGGCGCTTGTTGTATCTGTCACAGGAACTTACAGATTCAGTTTGACACAACTTTTTATTTAGTTGTGTCAAACTATTTTTCCCTAATCTACTAATATTCATCCGTTGGCAAATGAAATTTTTTCTTGATTTCTATCTTTGATGGTAACTGCGAATTATCATATAATTTTTTATTTATTAACTATTCCTTCCTGGATTTCACGATTAAGCTTATCTTTCCAGTTTCCAGTATAAGTTTTACAGTTGCTTAATAATTCTTCACAGAATGCTGCAACATCATCTCCAGTTAATTCCAGAACGTTTTTCCCATTTGATATTCCAGAATCAAATAGTTCAACTAATCCCTGTTGTACTTCCATCATATCATAGCCAGCGCCCGAGGTGAACATCCAAATATAACTCTGGATTTTCTTGAACACAAATTTATAGTCTTCTGGCATTGAATCAACGTGCGCCGTTAGTTGTTTATATTCTCTCGTTTCTTTTATCATTCGTTTTACATTAAAGTAATCATTAAAAAAATCTGACATCCCTATTTCTCCTTCATCTGATTTATTTTTTCCGAAATATAATTCCATTTTTCCCAAAAGAGTTCATGCTGCGCTATACCATTATCATTTAGTTTATAAAACTTCCTCTGTGGTCCAAACTCCGAAGGTTTTTTTTCTACTGTTACAAGCCCGTTCTTTTCTAGACGAACAAGTATCGTATAAATTGTCCCTTCAACTACATCTTTAAACCCCATTTCATTTATTTTTTTTGTAATCTCATATCCGTAGTTTTGCTCTCTACTAATAATTTCAAGGACACATCCTTCTAGCACACCCCTTAGCATTTCAGTTAAATTTTCCATTCTTCTCCTCTCTACTAAGTATCACTCATACTAGTATATAGTATCACTCAGTAGTCGAATTGTCAACATTTACTCGAATATAATCATCTATAAAAATTCGAATATATTTGATCATTCTAGATCAGGTAGCAGTATATTTTACCAGCCCATTTCCATCAGCCAAGCATTTAACTTTCTCTCACGTTCTTGACTTGTGGATTTATCTGTGTATTTTTCCAAAGATAACTCACCTTGTATGTTTCCATCGACTAAATACAATACCTTATCAGTAGAGGCTGCCACCTTTACATCATGAGTTACAAGTAAGATTGAGGTGCCTTCTGCATTAATTCTGTTCAACTCTTCCATTACCTCTTTTGATGCTTTAGAATTCAATGCTCCTGTCGGTTCGTCAGCAAAAATCATTTTAGGCTTGTTAATCATAGCTCGACATATACATACCCTTTGTAGCTGACCTCCTGATACCTCTGTAATATCATTATCTGCAATATCTATTACTTCAAGTTTCCTCATAAGCTCTTTCGCATACTCATTTATCATTTTTCTTTGATATTTTTTCTTACCGTTGGAAGAATAGTAAGCTGATACAATTACATTATCAAAAACCGAAAGATTTTTTAAAAGATGCATTTGTTGAAATACAAAGCCCATTTCATCCAATCGCAAATCTGCCATTTTATTATCAGATAAATTGCTTATGTCCTTTCCTGCAAAGACGGCTTTACCAGAAGTCATATGATCCATACCACTTACAGCATAAAGCAAAGTTGACTTACCTGACCCTGATGGTCCCATAATTGAGACAAACTCTCCTTCTTCCATATCAAAATCTATATTTTTAAGTACATTAATCTGTCTCTTATTTATGATATAAGTCTTACATAAATTATTAACACTTAAAATTTTACTCATAGTATCCTCTCCCATCGTTCTCTCATTTCTAATAATAATTTAGATTTAACCAAGTACATCTTAAGTCATTTTATAAAAATTTCTTCTACTCCTGTCCGTTTATATCCCGTATAGTAATCCTATTAATCTGCCCGAGAGATACCAAAACTGCTATTAAAGTAACAACTAAAATTATGATTGGATAAATTACGAATACTTCTAGCGGCTGTATTCTAAGATTTATTTCTGTTGCACCCATCATTCTGAATATTCCTGATGTTAAGAATCCACCTGCAAAATTCGCGACTAATGTTCCGCTTATTGTTGAAATAATTAATATTATAGCTATTCTTAAAACCTGCCATTTTCGAATATATCGATTCTTATATCCAATAGATTTTAATACACCTACTTCATGAATCTCTTTTGTAAGCAGCATTTGAACTAGCAAACTAGTAATGAGGAAATTAATTGCCATAACAAGTATTAATACCATGTTTTTTATGGCCCCCAATTGATCGATTGAATTTCCTATATAACTTTCTAGATATTCCTTATTATCTTCAATTCCATACTCAGGAAATTCCCTCTTTAATATCTCAATTTCATCATTTTTATTAACATTCGTATCATTGATAAGCCCAAATATAGAAATCGTACAACAGTTCTTTAAATCTACCTTATGTTTCGATGATAGCCTTATCGAATTTCCAGCATTGATCATCGATTGAAATAATGCTGTAACCTTATAACTATAAGTTTTATCTCCAATCGTACAGTTCACGTGATCACCAATTCCAACATCAAAATAATCTGCTAAGATTGAGGTGATAGCTATTTCATCTTCCTCCTGTGGAGCTTTACCATTTAAATATGTATAATTATCAGCTGCATAATCATAACCCTGAAAGCTAATTATGCTTAAACTTTCATCTACATTATCTGTATAGATACTAATATTTTCATTTATCTCAGGGAACAACGTTATATCGACATTCTTTTCTTTTGCCCGTTCTTCTATCGTTAGTAGATCAGTTATCAAATCGCTTATGTTTCCTCCACCAATATAGTTTTGAGTAACATTGATATCACCAATATTAAAATCCGTCACACTTAATCCAAAGAATTGAATTACTTCATCTGAGCCTAAGGTATTGATAATATTTACTGGAATAATTATTAATATTGTTCCTAAAATAAATGTTATAAACAATATGATAAATTTTCGAAAACTAACAACAAGATCATTAAAAGCAAAAAAGGCTGGAGTCGATAAATGATTTGTTTTATGAAGCTTAAGCTTTCTAGATATAGACATTCTACCACTCGTATTTCCCTGCCGGATAGCGCTTATTGCTGTTAATTTATTAATTTTTCTTGTACATAAAAAGCAGTACCCAACTGTAAGTGCAACAATAAATGCTACGCTTATAGTCGACATTGCATAATTAACTATATCAGTTTTCATAATTAGATACTTCGATAAATTGTTTAACAAAGAATCACTAAACAATACGCTGAGTAAAAAACCAATAATTCCGCCTATCACTGACAAAGCGAAATATTTCGTCATATATATACTCTTTATTGTTCTGTTTTTCAAGCCTATTGCTTTCATTATTCCAATTTCTTTACAATCCTCTTCAATCGTAAATACTATAGTAAATCGGAGAATTAAGAATGAAATAAATATAAGGAGAATGCTTACAACAATCATAATAACTGCAGTAAGTAATTCCATTAAGTAAGTAAGAGAAATGGTATCACCATTGATAGGTGTTCCTTGATTCAAAGAAGCAGCACTTAGAGCTTTATCTATATCACTATAATCAACATCTTTATTTTTTTTAATGGACCATATTTCTTTATCTGTAAAAGCTGAGCTTCGATTAAAATAATCAAAATCATTATCATTAAGAAATATTCTTTTCATAGACATCATTGAAGATCCAAATACAACATCCTTAACAATATATTTGACTGTAAAATCTTTTGTAAAATCTCCCTTAGATATGCTGATCTTATCTTCCAGATCTATGCCAGTCTTTTCATTTATCGATACTGGTAATGCAATCTCACCGTCTTTTAGATCAAATCGTTTATTTTTATGACTAAATACGAGATTATAATTATCTGGTACTTCCGACATTAAATAAACAGTTTGATTATCAAGCTTATCCTTATCGGAAGGGACTGCTATATCACCAGCAGATACTAACAATACATTTTCAGAATCTATGTTATTGATCAATGAATTATTTGTTGCCCAATCATTCATCCGTGTAAAATAATCATCGTCTGATAATGATATGACAATATTATCTGCCATGTTGGAATCCTTCTCAAATTGACTAATTGCATTGGAGGTAGTATATAACATACTGATGCTTTCAGAAATCAGTAAGCTAGAGGCAATCATAAATAGAAATAGGATCAAGTTCATTGCTTTCTTTCTTTTTATGTCCCTCTTCAATATATTTATAAACATATTATTATTCCTTTCTTTTAGCTAATGCTGCTTTGTTTAATCCATACTGAAATCGGCTAAATTATCAATCACTCATTCTAATTGCAGAGGCTATTGCTCATAAAAATCATCCATGTTTTTTAAAAGTAATAGCCTCATCTGCATCCCTTTCTACGTCTTATCAAAAATAAGCTACATTTGCTTATTTACTCCTGGCTACACATAAATGAGTCAAGTTTAATTAGGAATTACATCAACTACTTTATACCGCGAATTAAGTACTCTTTTAAAAAGTATTGCACCAATGAACAACGTTACGATTCCAAAAACAAATAAATAGATGCATTCTTTTAATGGGACTTCTCCTCCAGATAACAACGCATACTCCATTAAGCTTCTCGAACTTGACAAAGGCAGTATCTCACCAATTACTCTTAAAATTTTCGGATAACTTTCTAGAGGGTAAAATATACCCGATAAAGCAGATAATGAGATATAGAAAAGTTGAGCTAATCCATAAGCGCTATTCGCATTCTTTGCAAATACTGCAATCAACATGGAGAATCCACCAATTGCAAATAAACTGAAGACAAATGCAAAGAATACCCATTCAGGCTTTATCTCTATCGCTGGTTTTAATATTAATATACCAATCGGTAAGAATAATGCTCCCTGTAAAGCGACCAGGATAACTCTTGTTATCAAAAAAGCCATAGTAAAAAGAGTGATATTACCCTCTTCAGCTATGATATGTAACACACTATTCTCTCTAAATTGCGCTATTCTATAAGGGATTGCATAAATTAAGTTCTGTAAAAGCAGAAAAGCCATTAAGCTTGGCAGAAAAAATGTAGAATAACTCTTACCTCTAGTAAAAATCGCAATCGCAGTGATAAGAGCTACAGGAAAAATCCAATCAAAAAATAAAAATGTTTTATCGCGAAACGAAGCTTTAAAAAAGTATTTTATCAATGCTAACATATATTCTTCACCAACCTTTCCTCACAGAGTCTTGCAAAGGCATCTTCTGTATACTCAGATGCAATCTGGGCATACTCCTTAACATCAAATTCATATATCAGACCATCTGATAAATAACATCCTCTGTCTGCAACTGCAAGGCTCTCCTTGATATGATGACTGATCCAAAATACTGTTTTACTATATTGTTTTAAATCCATTAATGAATCAAAAAACATCTTTCTACCTATTGGGTCCATTGCAGATTCAGCTTCATCAAACAAATATATATCCCTTTGACGCATAAGTGTTATTGCTAGTGAAAGACGTTGTTTTTCACCGCCAGATAATTTTTTAGTATTCTGTTTAAAACAATGATCTAAATTTACTTTTAGAATTAAATCCATCAATTGACTTTTCGTAAGACCACATTTAAACACAATATTAAAACAACAGATGTTTTCCTCAACAGTCATATCTAGAATGAAAACTGGTTTCTGCTCATGGTAGCCTATTGAACCATTAATGCATATTTCACCAGAACTTGGTTTATATCTACCAGTAATACAATTGAACAAGCTTGACTTACCAGATCCATTCGTTCCCACTATGTAAATTAGTTCAGGTTTTACAACCGATATATTAATGTTTTTCAATATTTTCTTATTGCCAAAAGTTAATGATAGCTGATTAACATCTAATAATGTTTGCATCCTATTTCTCCTTCCTATAATTATATTTACAATTCATAAGTGAAATAAAGTACATATGGTATTCTCTGTAATTATTTATAATATATTTCTAATACTCTTTTGTGTATATTATGAATCTTCTATTCTATTTTGTCAATAAGTTCCTATCAATGTAGATTTGATTATACTTCCAATCTCATTCCCATAATCATTGATATAAAAATGCCCTCCATCAAAGATATATTCCTTGCAGTCATCCGATGTATGTTTTCTCCACTCACCAATATCACATATCTCTTCTATATCGTACTTACCATTCAGGACAGAAATACTGCACTTTAACTTTTCCACTCTTTCACGATAAGAATAACTCTCGACAACCTCATAATCAGCTCTCAGTATCGGAATATAAAAGTCTACAAGTTCAGGATAATCAAATAGCTCTTTCGGAGTCCCTCCTATCTTTAATATTTCCTTTTTAAAATTATCATCACTTAATTGTGATAACTTTTTAGCATTATTAGGTTTATCTGGAGGTCTATGTCCTGAAAAAAATATGTGCATAGGAAGACTTTGTTTTTCTTCCTTGATTCTGTAATACGTTTCATATGCGATTAAACTTCCCATACTATGTCCAAAAAACGCATATGACATACTATCAAGTTCATGATGGATTTCATTATAAACATCATCAACCATATCCGACATATTTGTATATAAAGAGTCATTGCACCTCGATCCTTTTCCGGATAATTCTACTGGTCTGAGCTCGATTACATCATTCAAATAATCCTTCCATTTTATATATGCTGCTGCAGATCCCCCTGCATAGGGGAAACAATATAACTTTATCTTCATCATACAATCCACCTTAACTTTCTTTTCTTCGCATACAACTAGCGTTCGTCATCTTCTAGTATACTTCTCATAATTTCGGCGTTTCTTTCAATGAATCCTAGTTTTAACATCTCACTATGTATACCATATCCTTTATAGAAGAAAAAACGCTTCATTGTAGAATCCTTCCATTTCATTTGCTTGCCTTCGAATGCTTCTTCCGTCTCCTCCTCTGCTTTCACCAAATGAATATTTGAATCAACCTCACCAGAAGTAACTAGATAATCAAGATATTCAATATATTTGATTATTTTCTTTCTGAAATAATCTTTTAATATCTTTAGATTAGGCATTAGTTCAACATTCTCTTTAACAAATTCTTCTATCATTGTATCTGCGGCATCCCTGCCTTCTTCTTCAGTCATGCGATTCTTATTGATTTCGTCAATGAAGTATGAATCCCATAGAATGAGATGTGATACCTCATAACCATGATTGATTAGTTCTTTTGCTACTTCGAATGCCAGATTTCCTCCAGCAGAATATCCAAATAAGATATATGGTCCTTCTTGCTGAATGGACTGAATCGTCTTTATATATTCATCAATTCGGTTATCACTTTCTATAAAATTAAAACTATAAAATGCGTAGGATTCCAGAACCTCAGCCATCCTTCGATAAACAATGCCGACAGAGCCAATTGGAGGAAAGCAAAAAATATTCTTTGTCTTTATACCATCAGGTATTAACAGACTGAGCTCACTGGAATAGTCTCTCGCATCAATACTTGATTGAATTACTTGTAACGTGCATTGTTGTATTGTTGGTGTGTGTAGTAAATTGCTAATTGACAGTTCTACTCCATATTCTTTCATCACTCCAGATATAAATCTCATGATATTAATTGAACTTGCACCTAATTCAATAAGATTGTCAGTTACACCGATACATTCAATATTTAAAATATCTTTCCATAATTCCACAAACTTCTGTTCCATCTCGTTTGATGGTGCAACATATTCTTTTCTCTCGACATGATTACCATCTGGCTTTGGAAAAACTTTTAAGTTTCTCTTTCCATTAGGCGTAAGAGGAATTTCTTCTATTCGCATATAATACTGAGGTATCATATATTCTGGAAGTTTTAGAGAAAGCTGCCTACGTAGATCACTTACATCGATTTCTTGAGATGAAACATAATAAGCACACAAAAACTTCTTATTTGAATCATCGGTCAAATCAATTACTGCAGAAGCTTTTATCTTTTTATATTCATTTAAGCAATTCTCGATTTCCCCTAACTCCACTCTATAACCACCTAACTTCACCTGATGATCTTTTCTTCCAAGGAATTCTATATATCCCTCCTCTCTCATAACTCCATAATCTCCAGTTTTGTATAATCTTCCATACTGTTTTGACTCAATAAATGCGCTATTTGTTTTTTCTATATCATTTAGATATCCATTCGCCAATCCAGTCCCGCCAATATATAGTTCTCCTTTTACGTCTACTGGGCATTGCTTACCTTCATAATTTAAGATATAGAAATTTTGGTTAGCTAAAGGATAACCATAAGGAATACTATTCCACGCTTCCTCCACTTCCTCAATCGGATAGTAAATGGACCAAATGGAAGCTTCTGTAGCACCACCAAGACTGATAACTTCAGCATTGATGAATATGTTGGATATCTTTTTAGGAAGATTCAAAGGTATCCAATCTCCACTTAAAAGAACTAATCTCAAATTATCATTTCTCTTAATGAGATTCTGCTTACTCGCTGTCTTTCTGCTAATCCAGAGGTCCACTTCTTCCTCTTCACTTTCAATATTGTCTAGCATTAACTCCATGATTGCAGGTACTGAATTCCATATCGTGATTTTCTTCTTTTCTATTATATCGTATATATTGCTCACATCTCTTTGGTCATTAATTAGAACCAATGTCGCTCCACAACACAATGCTCCAAAAATATCATAAACAGATAAGTCAAAACACATTGATGATATCCCAATTAGCCTATCCTTTTCACATACATTGAACTTTTTATTGATATCAAGTATTGTGTTCGCAGCCGCACCATGGGTGATTATGACTCCCTTTGGCTTCCCTGTGCTTCCAGACGTATATATTACGTATGCTACATCATTCAATGTATTTATGTTTTCAACAGAACTATCAGAATAAATATCTTCCATATCCACTGACAAAATACATTTACAATTACTATGATCTAGAATGTAGTTCTTACGTTCTTCTGGATAATCTGGATCGATTGGTACATAAGCAGCTCCTGCCTTTAAGATTCCTATAATGTTAATCAAGGTATGAATCCTACGTTTACATAGGACTCCCACATAATCATTTCTTTCAATACCGATAGTTCTCAAATAATTTGCTACCCTATTGGACTCCTTATCTAATTGCTGATATGTAATATAATCCTCACCGTATTCTATGGCTATTTGATCAGGTTGTTTTTTTGATCGCTCGGTAAACATTTCATGCAAAGTATGTAATTCTATCTCTGATTCAGAAGAATTATACTTTTCTAGTAATTGTACATTTTTCTCATCGAGCTCGATACAATATTCTTTTGTATCTACAATCAGCTTCTCCAAAATACTTACATATTGGGAGAACATTGAATTGATTACTTCATCCTCAAATAGTCCATCCACGCAGTCCCATGTAACCGAAAGTCTTCCATTTCGTTCCATAACCTGATAATCAACGTAAACCTGTGAAGTCTGGCTAACCGACATTTTAACTTCACCTAAGTCTTGTTCTTCATCAGCACTATCACTATTTGAATCAAAAAGCATACTGGTAAATACAATCGGCATGATAGCTTTCGTACCATAGTTTCTATATCTTGTAAGCTCTCTGATAAATTCAATGCCATCATAATGTCTGTGTTCCAAAGCATCAAATAATGTTTTTTGTATATTAACAGCATTTTCCCAAAATGATACAGATTCAGTAAGTTGAATGTCAAGCAACATGACAGATGTAAAATCACCTACTATTTTATTCACATCCTTATGAAATGGATAGCGGTTAAACACGGTCAGATTAATAGCCATATGAGGCTGATTACTCCAATATGCGAGCACTTGTGCGTATGCAGTACATAATAATGCAGAAGGTGTGATTCCTTTTTCCTGTGCAACTTTCTTCATTACATTCCAATCATTCTTATCAAACACTCTACTTAAGCGTCGGAATGTTGGTTTTGTAATCAAAGATGGTTCCTGTTTCAGAGGAAGTGCTGGCGCATTCGGGAAATCCTCAAGCTTACTCATCCAATAATCTTTATCACTAAAATAAACTGGTGAAGTCTTAAAATCATTCAAAGCAAGAATGTAATCTCTGTAAGTGAAGTTAATTGCAGGGAGATTTACATTCATATTCTGATAATAATCCATTAACTCTTTTGAAATAATCTGCATACTTGCACCATCAGCGATTAACATATCCAATTCCATAAATAAGTAATTTGTGTTATCATTCAGTTTAAATGCAGATATATCAAATAACGGCCATACATCGGTTTTAAATATATGGTGCGATTTTCTATTTCTTTCAACAATAATTTTTTGATTTTTTTCTTCATCCGATAAATTAGAAATATCACTAATTTTTATCTCATATTCAGGGACACTATCAAGAACCTGTTGACTTCCATCACTGAAAATAACTGTTCTTAACATCGGATGTCTATCAATAACTTTTTGAAGACTCTTTTTGAAACGTTCCATATCTAATGTAGTCTCAAACTCCATGTAGACATGTGTTGATACTCCACCCATCTCAAATTGGCTGTCACGTCCCATAAGGTATGCAGTCTGAACAGCGGTCAGTGGAAATCTTTCATACATATGTTCAGGAGTGGGCTCTACTTCAGGATAAATAACATCTTGACTGGTGCCCTTCTTTGTACTCATTAATATTACAAGCTTTTCAAGAGTATTATTCTCGAAGAAATCCCTCAAGCTAATATCAACTTTATACTCTTTACTGATTAGAATCCTTGCTTGTACCATTAATATGGAGTTTCCTCCAAGTTCAAAGAAACTGTCTCTGATTCCTATGTGTTCAACTCCTAGCACTTCACTCCATATCTCAGCTAATCTAGCTTCCGTTTCATTTCTTGGTGAAATATAATTATCTTCGCTTTCGTTTAATGTATTTGCACATTCCAACAAAGCTTTACGATTCACCTTTCCATTTGCAGTTAATGGAATATCTTCAACCTCCACAAATTGCATAGGAACCATATAATCTGAAAGTCTTCTTAACAAATATATTTTTAACTCTTCGGGTGATACTTCTTCTTCTGGAATATAATATGCACACAGATATTTTTGACCTCGAGAGTTGACTCTGTCCAACACAACCGCGTTTCTAACAAAATCATGCTCCATTAATTGACTTTCAATCTCACCAAGCTCTACACGGTAACCCCTGATCTTTACCTGCTGATCCTTTCTGCCTAAAAACTCAATATACGTTTGGTTCTCATTATGATGTTGTAATACACCATAGTCCCCAGTTCTGTACAAGTCTCCATAAATCGGATGATGAATGAATGCTCCTTTTGTTTTTTCTTCCTCGTTTATGTAACCTTTAGATAAACCAACTCCGCCAATATACAATTCGCCTTGAACACCAATTGGGCATAAATTCATTTCATAATTCAATACATAGAATTTCTGGTTTGCAAGCGGGATGCCATAAGGTATACTCTTCCAATTTTCATCTACTTCCATAATCGGATAGTAAATCGACCAAATGGATGCCTCTGTTGCTCCGCCTAAGCTGATCAAAGTAGCATTTTCAAAACTATGCTTTACTTTTTCAGGAAGTCTCAATGGAATCCAATCTCCGCTTAACATCACTAATCGTAGGCTACTATTTGTGTTATTCATATCTAGGTTTTCTATCAGCATATCCATAATAGCTGGTACAGAATTCCATACTGTGATTTCTTTTTCCTGTAATGTATCCATCAATTTGACAACATCTCTTTGATCTTCTACCATAACTAGCGTAGCTCCAGAACCTAATGATCCAAATATATCGTAAACGGAGAGGTCGAAGCACATAGATGAAAGTCCTATGATCCGATCATTCTCATTGACGCTAAATTTTCGATTAATATCGTGAATCGTGTTGGCAGCTGCTCCATGAGAAATAGTCACACCTTTTGGTCTTCCTGTGCTTCCCGATGTATAGATCACATATGCCATATCATCACAGCTTACATTAATATCTAGTTCGCTGATTGGATATTCATTGATACGCTTCTCTTGATATAAATCTGGAGTAATGAAAAACTTACACTCACTATTCTTAAAAATATATTCTTTTCTTTCTTCAGGATATCCTGGATCAATAGGAACATAAGCAGCACTAGCTTTTATGATTCCTAATATATTAATAATCGTTTCAATACAACGTTGACCTAATACTCCAACTAAACTTCCTGACTCTACTCCCTGTTCCCTTAGATAGTGAGCAATCTGATTTGATTTTTCGCTAAGTTCTCTATAAGTAATGCTATCATCCTCAAAAACAACTGCTGTATGGTCAGGGACTCTTTGCACTTGAGATTCAAACATTCCGTGAAGAGTACATTGTGGAATATCTTCTTTTGTATCATTGTATTTTTCATACAAAGCTTTTACGGAAGCATCGACCTCTGGCCTATATTCAACAGATTCATCCATTAGAAAATCCAATATCTTAATATATTGATCAAACATTGTACTGATAACTTCAGGATTGAATATGTCTTCTACATAATCCCATGTAACAGTCAATTGCCCATCTATTTCATTGGCTTGATAGTCGATATAAACTTGAGAAGTCTGCCCCGCTCCCATTTTCACATTGCCCATTCCACTGAGGCTTTCACTATTGCTGTTCTTATTTCCAAATAGCATACTTGTAAATACAATAGGCATAGCAGCTTTCGTACCCAGTTCATGATATTTGGTAATTTCTCTGATAAACTCGATACCGTCATAATGGCGATGCTCTAATGAAGCAACAAGCGTATCTTGTATTCGTTTTGCCCTATCCCAGAATGTAGTATTTGGTAAAAGATCAATATCAAGCAGCATGACTGAAGTAAAATCACCCACAACGCTATATACATCTTCGTGGAATGGATAACGATTAAATACTGTAAGATTAATTGCTAAATGCGGCTGATTGCTCCAAAATGCCAATACTTCAGCATAAACTGTACTTAACAGCGCGGAAGGGGTAATACTGTTTTCCATTGCCTTTTTCTTTAAACAATCCCATCTCTCACTGGTGAATTCTTTTCTAAAACGTTTAAAATGAGGTTTTTTAACATCAGCCGTATCCATTCTTAAAGGCAATGCAGGTGCTTGTGGAAATTCTTCTAACTTATCAAGCCAATATTTCTTGTCTTCTTGATAGATTTCAGATTGTTTGAATTTATTATAGGCAAGCATATAATCTCTGAAAGTAAAATCCACTTTTGGTATGATAGCATTACTATTATTATAGAATTTAACAAGCATCCTATTTATGAGCTGTATACTCGCACCATCGGCAATCAACATATCAAAACCCATACACAGATAATAACTATCTGCTGAAAGCTTAAACGCTTTGAATTCAAACAACGGCCATACATCCGTCTTAAATACATAATGGGACATACGCTCTCTTTCTTTAATAATATGCTTGTCCTTTTCCTCACTTGTCGCATTCGATAAATCGACAATATTTATCTTATATTCTGGTACAACCTCAAGAATCTGTTGCGTACCATTTGGATAGATCACTGCTCTCATCATAGGATTGTAATCAATCACCATTTGAAGAGCATAATTGAACCTCTCTATATCGAGTTGTGACTCCATCTCCATATAGGCATGTGTTGCTACATCACCGATCTCAAACAGATTCTCTCTACCAAGAAGATACGCGGTCTGTACTTCAGTCAATGGAAATGGTACATGCATATTAGCAGGATCTGGTTCTACCAAAGGATAAGTCACATTTTTACACTTAGCACTGCTATTTCTTATTAGTTCAGCAACATTTTCGATATTGTTTTTTTCGACAAATAACTTAAAGCTGATATTAACATCGAATTCCCTATTGATCTTGGTCACTATCTGTACCATCAAAATTGAATTACCGCCAAGTTCAAAGAAGTTATCCTTAACACTAATTCTTTCTATGTCTAAGACTTCTCTCCAAATATCAACGAGTCTACACTCTAGTTCGTCTCTTGGCGCGACATATTGATCATTGTCAACATTTGCACAAATCTCCAAAGCAGGAAGTGCACTACGATTAATCTTTCCATTTGCTGTAAGAGGAATTTCATCCATTTCAACAAAATACTGTGGTACCATATAATCTGGCAGCTGCCTCCGTAGATATATCTTTATTTCTTCTGAGGTTATGTCATCTTCAGCCACATAATAAGCACAGAGATATTTATGTCCTGTTGTATCCACATTATCTATTACAACTGCATTTTTTATAAACTCATGTTCCAGAAGTCTACTTTCAATTTCACCAAGCTCAACTCTATAGCCCCTGATTTTCACCTGTTGGTCTTTTCTACCCAAGAATTCAATAAATGCAGTATCCTCATCTTCACAAGCATGTAGCACTCCATAATCACCTGTCTTATAAAGATATCCGAATTGTGGATGCATGATAAAGGATGCCTTTGTCTTTCCTTCATCATTAATGTAACCTTTTGCTACACCAACGCCGCCAATATATAATTCGCCTGGAACTCCTATCGGACATAATTCCTTATTATAGTTTAGTACATAGAATTTCTGATTTTCCAGAGGTCTTCCATAAGGAATGCTTCTCCACTCGTCTTTGACCTCTTTGATTGGATAATAGATTGACCATATAGATGCTTCTGTCGCTCCTCCAAGGCTAATAACCTGTGCATTTACAAAACTGCTGCGTACTTTATTAGGTAATTTTAGAGGTATCCAATCACCACTTAGCAACACAAGTCTGAGACTAGTATAACTATATCCGCTCTCTAGGTTTTCTACCATCATATCCATTATCGCTGGCACAGAATTCCATATCGTTATGTTATTATCTTCTACAATATGAGCTAAATTCAATATATCTCTCTGATCTACCACCATTACAAGAGTAGCTCCTGATACTAGTGTTCCAAAGATGTCATATACCGAAAGATCAAAACACATAGAGGATAGACCTATAATTCGATCCGACTCATTCACCATGAACTTATTATTTATATCGATAATCGTATTTGCTGCTGCTGCATGGGATATGACTACTCCCTTCGGTTTACCCGTACTTCCTGATGTATAAATTACATACGCTGAATCTTGATAATTGTTGTAGATACCTACCTCATTTGACTCATAAGAATCTAATTCTTGATCTAGATATAGATCAGGTGTAAGCATTAGCTTACAGTTACTATGATCAAGGATATACTTCTTTCTATCATCCGGATAGCTAGGATCTACTGGAACATACGCAGCGCCTGCTTTCAGTATACCTAATATAGTAACAATCGTATCTATACATCTATGCCCTAATACACCTACATAATCTCCTCGCACCACTCCCTGATTCATTAGATAACATGCAACTTGATTCGATTTTTTATCAAGTTCCTTATATGTAATGTTATCCTCCTGGAATATAACTGCAATGTTATCAGGATTCTTTTTCACTTGTTCTTTAAATAACCCATTTAATGTGGATGGTTCATTATATCCAGTTGTATCATCATATTTTTCAATCGTATTACTATCTTTTTTCCTAATCTCAATTTTTATGGTATCATTCATCAAACCATCCAACACAGTGATGTATTGGCTAAACATTGTATCTATTACATTTGATTCAAATAATTCATCAACATAATCAAAAACAATGTTTAGATTTCCATTCACTTCAGTAACCTGATGATCTATATAAACTTGGGAAGTCTGATTGATTCCCATTTTAAATTTACCCATCTCATTTAAGCACGAATCAAGACTGTCCGAGTTTCCGAATAAAGCACTGGTGAACACGAATGGCATAGATGCTTTTGTTCCTTCATTACGATATTTAGCAATTTCTCTGATGAATTCGATACCATCATAGTGTCTATGTTCTAATGCATTTACTAATATGCTCTGAACCTGCTTTGCACATTCCCAAAAAGATCCAACAGATAGATCAATATCCAAAAGTATTACAGAAGTGAAATCTCCTACGATTTTTTGTACATCAGCATGGAATGGATAACGATTGAATACAGTCAGATTGATTGCCATATGAGGCTGGTTACTCCAGAATGATAATACCTGAGCGTATAAAGTACATAAAATAGTAGATGGTGTGACACCATGTAAACGTCCTTTTTGCTTAATGATTTCCCACTCATTCTTGTAAATCACTTTGCTGTGACGCTTAAAATGAGGCTTTGTAATCTTGCTTGGATCAGCTTTCAATGGCACTGCAGGAGCATTTGGAAAATCAGGGAGCTTACTTAACCAATATTCTTTATCTCTTGCATAAGTATCAGAACCTTTAAAGTTCATATATGACATAATATAATCTCTGAAACTAAACTTCAGCTCAGGAAGCACAATCTCAGGATTATTATAGAAAGTAACTAATTCATGAAAAATAATCTGATAGCTAAAAGCATCCGCTATTATCAGGTCTAGACCTATACAAAGATAATTCTTGTGATCATTCAATTTGAAAGATTTGAAATCAAATAAAGGCCATATGTCTGTTTGAAATATATAATGTGACATTATTTCTCGATTTTTTTCAATATATTGTTTCTGTTCGATCGTACTAAATTCCATTAAGTCTGTTTCAATAATCTTATAGTCTGCAGTTCTTTCTAAAATTTGTTGTTGCCCATTTGGCAATAAAATTGCTCGCATCATTGGATGTCGAGCAATGACTTGATTTAAACTTCTATTTAATCTCTCAATCTCCATTTCAGTTTCAATTTCAACATATACATGGGTAGAGATCCCCCCCATCTCAAATTGATCATTTCTTCCCATAAAATAAGCCATCTGTACATCAGTCAAAGGGAATGGATTATGCATATGTTCCAAGTCAGGAGTCGCCTCTGGATATACGACTTTATTGCAATAAGTCGTATCACCTTCAGAAATAATTGATGCCAATGCAGCAACCGTACTATTTTGTATAAAATCATCAAACCTTATATCGACTTTAAATGCTTTATCAATTTTCGCAATAACATTCATCATTGAAATGGAATGACCACCTAATTCAAAAAAGCTATTGCTTATTCCAACCTTTTCAATTCCTAATGTCTCTTTCCAAATGTCACATAATTTTTTTTCCACATCTGTCTGTGGCTCTATAAACTCCATATCATTATAACTTTGATTAAAATCTGGCTGCGGCAATGCTTTTCGATTAATCTTACCGTTTGCATTTAACAGCATACTGTCTAGCTTAACAAAACATGCGGGTATCATATAAAATGGTAACGATTTTGATAGATAGTCTCTAACATTTTTTGTATCTACATCAAAATCGCCTACAATATATGCACAAATAAAAGGATCATCATTTTTATAGCATACACATACTGCTGCTTCCTTAACTAACGGATAACTCAATAAGACGTTTTCTATCTCTCCTAGCTCAATTCGAAAACCCCTTAACTTGATTTGATTATCATTTCGTCCAATGAAATCAATCGTGCCATCTGGAAGCCAAGCGGCTAAATCACCAGTCTTATATATTAATTCGTCTTTATTATAAGGATTTGAAATAAACTTCTCAGCTGTCAATTCCGAATTATTGAGATAACCTCTTGCGAGTCCTTTACCTCCGATACAGATTTCACCAGGTACACCAATTGGCTGCAGCTTGCTTTCCTGGTCAAGGATATAAATCTGAGTATTGGCGATTGGCTTACCAATATTCAATCTATCATCTCTGGTCATATCTTTGAATGTAGACTAAATAGTAGTCTCTGTTGGACCATACACATTATAGATTTTTAGTGATTTATGCTTCCTTAATGTGTCAAGAAGCGTGATTGGAAACGCTTCTCCACCGATAATTATTTCCTTTACTTTCTTAAGGC
>JAQVQL010000072.1 GCA_028701595.1 Herbinix sp. | reverse complement strand
TGAGGGTCCTATCAGGCGATGGGCAGACTTTGAACTTTTGCAATGGCCTATAAAATCTCTTGAGGCCCTATCTACTCAGGTAATAGATTCTGAAAACCTTAGTCAGGTAACTCTTTTGGCTGTTGGTGACAACCTTATTCATATCGAGGTTGTGCAAAGCGGTAAGCAGGAGGATGGCTCCTACAACTTCGACCATCTGTATGATGAGATTAAGGATGAGGTAACGGCTGCGGATATAGCAGTTATAAATCAAGAGACAATCCTTGGTGGTAAGGATTTAAACTATTCAGGTTATCCTGCATTTAATTCTCCCACAGAAATTGGTGATGCTTTAGCAAATATTGGCTTCGATGTAGTACTTCATGCGACAAACCACACCATGGACAAAGGTTTTAAGGGTGTAACAAATACCATTGAACACTGGGACAAGTACCCAGACATAACCGTACTTGGTATAAATGAAACAGAGGAAGATCGAGATGTAATTCCTGTTATTGGAAAAAACGGCATAAAAATAGCCATGCTAAATTATACATATGGTTTAAACGGTTATAAGGTCCCTTCGGACAAACCCTATCTAGTAAATATGCTAGGTAAGGATCAGATGAAAGCCGATATTATAAAAGCCCAAGAGGTGGCAGATTTTGTTATTGTTTATCCCCATTGGGGAACTGAATACGTTTATGATCCCATAAGGTCACAAAGGGAACTAGTGGATTTTTATTATGAGCTTGGCGTAGATCTTGTAATCGGAACCCACCCCCATGTAATTCAGCCTGTGGAATGGGTTAGCTCAGAAACAGGCCATAATATGCTGGTTTATTATTCCTTGGGTAACTTCCTCTCGTATCAAAAGGAACCAGCCCGTATGCTGGGTGGAATAGCCCATGTAACCATAACAAAGGATGATAGAGACACATACATAAGCGATGCCTCCATCACCCCAATTGTTACACATTACGAGCATGGTCCCGCGGATTATAATTATGGAATATATAAGCTTTCGGAATATTCCTCTGAAATGGGAGATGTCCACGGAGTTTCGGATATTGCCACACAGGGCGATTTCTCATATGAAGAAACCTTACGGACTGCAAAAAAGGTGCTCGGTGCCTGGTACGGTACCAGCTACCAAAACGGACAATAACTGGCACAATAACAATCGGTACCTGGTACCAATTATCCTTGTAGGAGTTTTGAAAGGCGGCCCGTATAAATAATATGCAATTCGTGCATTGCCCGTGTTATTGCCACATATAAAAGCTTTGCATCCCCATCATCATCTCTGTAACTATTTTCATTCGGATTCCAGATGATTACACCGTCAAATTCCAAGCCCTTTGTCATATGAATCGGCAGAACCATAATTCCATTCATAAATGTCATATTCTCCAGATTATCAGGAAGCTGCATCACAGTGGTATGGAACGTCAAAAGCCTCTCTACCCTTCGGGCCTCATCTATAGTACGGCATATGATTGCCGTTGTATCATAATTGTTTTTTAGAATGTTCTCCACTGTCTCTACTGTTGCCATAACCATCTCCTGCTCACTGTCAGCTTTGGTTAATGTAATATTTTTTCCGTGGCGGATGATTGGCTGAATCTCATATGTCTCAAAGCTACATTTTTTTAAGATCCTTTTCGCATATTCGGATATCTCAATAGTGTTTCGATAGCTT
Source organism: Herbinix sp. (assembly GCA_028701595.1). Taxonomy (GTDB): domain Bacteria; phylum Bacillota; class Clostridia; order Lachnospirales; family Lachnospiraceae; genus Mobilitalea. The sequence goes on along the minus strand of JAQVQL010000072.1, from coordinate 8,248 downwards.
TTTGCTAAGACATATAATTTGTCCTTGTTGGCATTAAACACCTCCCTCCTCATGACTTCCCAACTGTTCATTCCAGAATCGTAATAGATATTCTGCGACACATCGCCCATTATGGTGTAGGTACAATTTGCAAAAAGTTTCTTTAGGAGATAGAATACCATAACCCCAAAGTCCTGCGCTTCATCGATGACTATATGTCTGAAATACTCAAAATCCTTGGTGCGTTTTAGCCTTTTTTTAATCAGAGTCAGCATCGCCAAATCATATAGGTCAAGTTTCTTATTGCGGAGATCATTTCGCAATATCATAGTTCCCTCAGAAGATAGCGCCTTAATTCCCTTATCTTCAAATTCCTTCGGAAATTCTTCCATATATATTAGGAACTCCTGATATATTTCCATAAGCTTTATTTTCCCACTGCGGTTACCAAAGTAATTCTTAAAGCTTTTGACCTCGGCCCTAATCGTATCCTTGTTCTCCATCTCCTGCTCATTAATAGAGGAAATCCGATAAGCCAACTGCTTATTCAGAAGGTCAATCTTCTCCTGCATTGGCTTTTCTTCAAAGAAGTTTAGATAATATATAATCTCATCTCTTGTATAGATGATCTCATTCTTATAGAGTATGTCATCTCTAGTTACTGTTTTCATTTCGTACTGCTTTAGATAATAATCCAAAGCTTTTATATAATGAATGGACCCCTTATAGCTTTTCATCTCCCTTTCCTTATTCTCCGTTTGGGAGGTCTTTAGCTTAACAAAGCTGTTATCCAGACGGTATTTCCCTTTTGAGGGATCAAAATCCCCCTCGAGGAGCATGAGCAGAAAAGCCTCCATAGTCATTTGGTTGACATTATATACATCCAGGTTAGGTAATACTCCTGTAATATAATTAAGGAGCATCTTATTGCTTCCTATAATATAGAACTCATCTGGGTTGAACTTATCTCTATAATTATACAAAATATAAGAAATACGGTGCATTGCTACTGTTGTTTTGCCGCTTCCTGCAACCCCCTGTACGATAACATTGTGAAACGGAGTATCTCGAATGATTTCATTTTGTTCCTTTTGGATTGTGGCAATAATCTCACCAAGCACCACCTCCTTATTCTTACTCAGGTACTTGGTCAAAAATTCATCATTAGTAACTACATCTGAATCATAGAAATCAATAAGAATACTATCTGATATCTCATAGGTCCGTTTCATTTTTAAGGATATATCAATCGTTTCTCCATATGGTGCTTGATAGGAACTCTCCCCAATTTCACTGTCATAATAGGCTCCGGATACCGGCGCTCTCCAATCGATAATAAGGCTCTCCGACCTGTTCTTTCGAATACCATTCTTGCCTATATATAGAGAAAAGTTCTCTCTGTCCTTGTATTCATAATAATCAATCCTTCCAAAATAGGGCTTTTTGAGAGCCGCTTGGTTTTTTCTTAGCTCCCTTTCGATCAGTGATTTCAAATCCAGACCGACTACAAGATCATTATGAAGCTCTGGATTGTTAGAACGGTAATTGTCATAAAGCTCCTTTGTCTCAGCGCTTATGATACGCAATTCTTCAGAATAATTATCAATATTCCTCCCTATGCTTTCAAGGCATTTCTTCAGATGGATTTTTTCTTGGCTCCATATTAATTCATTCGGCTGGGTTGGTGAACTGGTATCCTTAGTATTTATCTGATCTGCTTCGATGTCCACTTGATTATTAATATTCTCCATGATAGCTCTCCTCCATATACAAGTTGTGTACATAGTCCATCATAATAGATTACTAAAATATTACTAGACTTTTTATTTCATGTGTGATAATATAGTCAATGAAGTTTAGCTAAAAATAAAATTCTCGCTGACAGATTAATCTGTCAGCTTTTTTAATGGTACCAGGTACCAAAAAAGAATAAGATTGGCTAAAAAGGTGCATCCATACGGACGCACGTTTTAGCCAATCTTATCTTTATCAATCTACCCTCTCGCTCCCCAGCCTCGTTCCTCTGGTTCATACCTTCTCCAGTACTTACCGCTTTTAGATTAACAAATTTTAGTTAATATGTCAATAGATTTTGCTTTTTTCGTAGTTTTTTTATCATATTATATAAAGGATTTTCCACATAATGGCACTAGCTACCAGCCTATTTGGTACCTGGTACCGTATATCCATCGGGGTTCTTGCTTTGCCAGTTATAGGAATCTTTACACATTTGCTCGATGCCTCTTTCGGCCTTCCATCCAAGCTCTTTTTGGGCCTTTGATGGGTCGGCATAGGAGGTGGCAATGTCTCCTGGTCTTCTTTCTGCTATTGTATAAGGAAGCTTTTTATTGCAGGCCTTCTCATAGTTTTTGATTATCTCAAGTACACTATAGCCTCTTCCCGTTCCAAGATTATAAGTTACAAGCCCTGGCCTTGACATAAGCTTTTCTATTGCTTTTATATGTCCTAAAGAAAGATCTACTACATGTATATAGTCTCTGACACCGGTTCCATCGGGAGTATCATAATCATTTCCAAACACATTTATCTTATCCAGTGCACCTGAAGCCACCTTGGCTATATATGGGACTAAATTGTTGGGAATCCCATTTGGGTCTTCTCCGATTTCTCCGCTATCATGGGCTCCAATTGGATTAAAATATCTTAGTATGGCTATATTCCAACTATTATCAGCAGCATACAAATCCCTAAGTATATCCTCAATCATAAGCTTAGTTCTTCCATACGGATTGGTTACCGATAAAGGAAATTCCTCTGTTATTGGTACTGTTTTTGGATCACCATATACTGTGGCAGATGAAGAAAATACAAGGTTTTTTACTTCATATTTCTCCATTACCTCCAGTAAATTAATCGTACCACTTACATTGTTCTTAAAATACCGCAAGGGTATCTTACAGGATTCTCCCACTGCCTTAAGACCTGCAAAATGGATAACTGCATCGATATTTTCTCTTTCAAAGATTCTTTCTAGTGCTTCCTTATCAAGGATATCATTCTCATAAAATCTTATACTCTTACTAGTAAGTCTCTCGACTCGCTTAATAGCCTCTATACTGGAATTACTTAGATTATCCACAACCACAACATCATATCCTGCACCAAGAAGCTCTAAATCAGTATGACTTGCAATATACCCAGCTCCTCCTGTTACTAATATCTTCATAATATATTTCCTCCTTTATAACACTCCTGACAACATGTGATAGCATGTTGTCTAACGGATTATATTTTGCCTTACCATAATATTTATCATTTCTTACCATTATATAGTAGATTTTCTAAATAACAATAAGAAAATTTACTATTGGCAAATTATACTCCGCGTCTTTACGCTAATATTATAGGGATTTCCACAATATAACAGGTTAATACCTATCATTAGTATGCTAAAATAGTAATAATAGACGGGTTATCTAATGTAATCTTATACCCGTCATAATATGAAAGGAGTATACCATGGGGAAGTTATTTTCCTTCCGGTATGCCCTTCTTTTAAGTATTCTATTGCTTAGTATCAGCTCTTATCGCTTTATTAGGGATGTTGATACGGTTAACCCAGAATACGATATGCCCAATGCTGCTATCGATTCTGTCAATGAATCTTCTTTTGTTTTTAACCCTTCCTTTATACATAACGATAAAACTTTGAATGCATTAGGGACTACGATTACTCTTGGAGAAAGTGCCGAAAGCATTCTAGATAAACTTGGTAGCCCTAAGCGCATAGCTAAGACAGAGATGGACTTTGATTATTATGTCTATAACAATAATTATAGTAAGCTTTTATTGGTTGCTATAAAAGAAAATAAGGTTGTGGGTTATTACACAGACTCTATAGATTTTAATTACCTTGATATTACCTCCGGCTGTAGCTTGAAAAAGGTAAATCAGTCACTAAATACTGATTTGTCTGTCGATTATATTCTTACTAATATCACAGAAAATCACACATTACATATATTTATGGATGATATAGGCTCCCATACGGTAACGGGGATATCTCTTTTAATCTCTGATGTAAAAGAGATTGGTTATACCGAAGATGTTAAGAGGGATATAGAACTTCTTATCTATGACCTTACTAATTCTATAAGAAAAAGAAACGGTATTCCTATACTTTCCTGGTCCTCTACTGCTGCCAAGGCTGCCCAGAAGCACTCCATAGATATGGCTGAAAATGCTTATTTTGACCATTATAGTCTCTATAATAAAACACCGGGTGACAGACTTAAAGAAGAAGGCATATATTATCAGTCCATAGGCGAGAATATTATTGCAGGATATGAAAATGCAATTGTTTGCAGTCATGCATGGTTTAATTCGCCTGAGCACAGAGATAATATACTAAATAAAAATTATAGGAGCTTAGGAGTAGGGTTTACATACCTCGAAGATAGTATATACAAAACTTATATCACACAGAATTTTTTCAGGTAAATATGTAGCATACTACTTAATAATACTATGTTTTTTTCTGATACTTCAAATTGTCCTTCTAATATAAATTAAGCCTTGATTAATAGGTCTACTATAATGTATCCTTATACAAGGGAGGATGTTATATGGATCAACAATTATTTCACAATATATGTGATGAAGTCATTGGACAAGGGCAGGGATTAATGGGTATTGGAACCTTAAGTGAAAAGACCGTGCACTCTGTCCTAAAAAGTTATTGCGATCCCAACGAGAACAACCACGAGATTAAAATAGAGGGATATGTAGCAGACATCTGTAACGGGCATGAAATAATTGAGATACAGACCAGAAGCTTTGACCGATTAAGAAGCAAATTATCAGTGTTCTTAAATCTGTATCCCGTCACCATCGTTTATCCCATCCCATATATCAAATGGATCAGATGGGTAAATCCACAGACAGGTGAGATAACTCAGCCAAGAAAATCTCCTAAAAAAGGCACCCCCTATATAATCTTCCCTGAGCTTTATAAGATAAAAAATTTTCTTTTAAAGCCTAATTTACGTATTAAAATTATACTGCTTAATATGGAGGAATACAGGTTCCTAGATGGATGGAGCGAGGATAAGAAGAAAGGCTCTTCCAAATGTGACCGAATTCCTACGGATCTTATTCAGGAAATATATATATTAGAGTCGGAGGACTATAACAAACTCATACCAGAATCCCTTGAAGATGAATTTACCTCTAAGGATTATAAGAAAGCCTCTGGTCTATCAACCGGTGCTTCGACCACCGCTGTACATATCCTTAATTACGTAGGCGCTATTGAAAGAATAGGTAAGAAGGGACGCGCTTATCTATATTCACGAAAAGCAGATTAGATCAAGGGAAACATTATGGTTTATATGACACGCTTTTTGTGTCATAATAAGGAATAATGTTTTACTTGAATAAGTGCAACGTGAGCGAAAAAACCGTAGGTTTTTGAGCTCCTAATCTGCTTTTCAATAGATTAGATCAAGGGAAACATTATGGTTTAAATGACACGCTTTTTGTGTCATAATAAGAAATAATGTTTTACTTGAATAAGTGCAACGTGAGCGAAAAAACCGTAGGTTTTTGAGCTCCTAATCTGCTTTTCAATAGATTAGATCAAGGGAAACATTAAAGAAAATAATAAAAAGAAGGAGGAATGGGGGTAAAAATTCATAGCCCTCACTAAGCAGTCATGAGTACAGAAAACACTACAAGTATCGAAGATAACAACAAGGAAGTAGAAGAAGTTACAAATGAAAATGAAGTAATTCCTTCAATGGATGAATTTAAAGACCAGATTGAGAAATCCTTTAAAAAAGTCGTTGAAGGTGATCTCTTAAAGGGAACGGTAATCGGTATATCGGAAACAGAGCTTTCACTAGATTTAGGCTCCTATACCGAAGGAATCGTAAAGCTTGAAGAACTTAGCAATGACCCTGCATTTTCCATAAAGAGTGACGTAACTATTGGAGAAGAAATGTCCTGTATTGTTATTAATGAGGATGACGGAAAAGGAAATATACTCTTATCAAAAAAGCGGGCAGATGATATCCTTTCATGGGAAAAGCTTTCTGAGAATATGAAATCCAAAACAAAGCTGACTGTTAAAATAGCCCAAGCGGTAAAAGGCGGTGTTGTAGCCTATCTTTTAGGCCTCCGTGCTTTTATTCCCGCATCACAGCTATCTATAGAATATGTGGAAGATTTGGAAACTTGGGTAGGGAAAGAGATTGAGGTTGTCATAATAACCGCCTCTAAGGACGATAGAAAGCTTGTCTTATCAGGAAAAGAAGTAGAATTAGAAGCTGCAAATAAAAAAAGAGCCAAAAACATGGCTACTCTAACCCGTGGCTTTGTAACAACAGGAACTGTTGATAAAATCATGCCTTATGGCGCTTTCGTAAATATTGGCGAAGGCCTCTCAGGACTACTTCATATATCTCAGATTAGCGAAAGAAGAATCAAGTCTCCAAGTGAAATAATAAAAGAAGGCGAGACTGTAACTGTTAAGATTTTAGATATAAAGGAAGGCAAAATCAGCCTAAGCATGAAGGCTGTCATGGATAAGCAAGACGTAGCTATGGACTTTACAGACGTTCCTTCCTCCTATCAATCCGGTGAAGAAGTAACAACCAATCTTGCCTCACTACTAAAGGGCATAAAGCTAGATTAGTCGTAAAAAAGCTGTTTCAAACTATATAAGGAGAGCATAGGTATATCTATGCTCCCCTGTTTGTTTGAAACAGCTTTTATAGTTTAAAAATAAATATAGTCCATAAGATATAGAATAATAAATGCAAGTGCTCCGAGTGATATAAACTGTAGTATAAAAAGCACCCACAACAGTCCCTTATTACCATTAACCTTTTTTTGTAGCTTAAGATAATTATCCCGAATTCCTGTGTTTTCCTCTTTAATCTGAACTAAAAGTTGTTTATGTAAGTCAGATAATACAGTTGATAGGTTGTTGATAAGTCGCTTATCTAGCTCTTCTAATTTATAGTTTGTCTCAATGACTGTTGCCATAAGGCTTTCTATTTGGTCTATGGTTTTTCTTTCCTGGCTTTGTGATTCCTCGTCTTGCACCTGTGACCAATCGGTTCCTTTTTGTTTCATCTCATCCAAAATTAAAAGAATTTCTTCACTCTGATTCTGTATCTGAGATAGCTGCATTGATGTCTGAACCAGGGATATCTGTCTACCGTCGGGGTTATTATCAATTTGCCCAAGTCTATGGATATACTCCTCCATGGACTGTCTATAACGCTTTAGTACCTCTTTGTACTGAGCAAGTCGTAAATCATTTCTGTCCTTGGTATAGTCTGAATTCTCCTTATTTTTAGACAAAGGAAATAGACTCATCTTCATCCTCCTTGGCCGAATAATGCTCCAAATCCTAGCAGCATCCGGTTTTTCTCTGTTTTTTTCTTCTCTTTTTTATCCTTTTTTGTATCTTTTTTTCCTTCTTCTTCATCCACTATGGCTTCAATGGATTGTTGTGCACTGTAGCTTTGAATCTCTTCATTTATTGATAGCATCCTCTGATCTAAGTAGGACACTAGCTCCGAGCATTCCTTAAGCTCTTTTCTGATGTGCTCTGGTGCATTTCCTTCAAATTTATAGTAAATCTTATGCTCAAGACTTGCCCAAAAATCCATAGCAATTGTTCTAATCTGTATCTCAACTTTAATATCAATGGTTACACTAGAAAGGTAAACCGGAACAGTAACAATCATATGATAGCTTGTATATCCGTTGGGCTTAGGATTGGCGATATAATCCTTTATAGTTATAACCTTAATGTCACTCAGTTTAGATATCAAATCTGCTATTCGATAAATATCCGATGTAAAGGAGCATATAATCCTTATACCGGCAACATCATTAACATGCTCAATTATATTATCTACATTTAATTCATATTCATAACGTAATAATTTTTTTGCAATACTTTTTGGAGATTTTAATCTGGAGGTAATATGCTCGATAGGATTATACTGATGAGCTAGCTTAAACTCATTATTAAGTATTTCTAGCTTAGTATTAATCTCCTTTAATGCAGCATCATATAGCATTAAAGCTTGGCTCCACTCCTCTGTCTCGTTATATAGCTTAGGTAGTTCCATTGAATCACAGCCTTTACAGATGTATAATTTAATTACACAAATTTATGAACCTTATTTGACCTTACGAGGATAGTATAGCATATAATTATGAACAAACCTTGAAGATTTTAAATTTTAATCAAAAATTAAGAAATAAATTTGTTTTTTTTGTTTACTTTTAC
>JAQVQL010000002.1 GCA_028701595.1 Herbinix sp. | reverse complement strand
TTCCATTGTCAGAGATGTTTGGATATGCCACTTCGCTTCGTTCCCGTACACAGGGTCGTGGAGCATATTCTATGTTCTTTTATTCTTACGAGAGAGTACCTAAGAGTGTTCAGGAAAAGATACTTTCAAATAAGGTTAAGAATTAAATTGACTAATCTAGACGGACAAATTAAGTAATATCATATTTTCATTTCTTAGTGCTTGAAAATATTTCTAACTTGAAATATAATAGGGCATATGAGGCAATATATATAATAAGCCGCACGAGGAGATATCCCCAAGAAGGGGAAATCTGGACGTGAAAACAAGAGCTTAGAAGCATTTATATTAAAGGAGGACGTTGTAAAATGGCTAAGGCTAAATTTGAAAGAAACAAACCACATGCTAATATTGGTACAATAGGTCACGTTGACCATGGTAAAACAACTCTTACAGCAGCTATTACCAGAACCCTTAATGAAAGACTTGGTACTGGTGAAATCGTAGCATTTGATAAGATTGACAAGGCTCCCGAGGAGAAGGCAAGAGGAATCACAATTTCTACTTCTCACGTTGAGTACGAGACAAACAACAGACATTATGCACACGTTGACTGTCCTGGACATGCTGACTATGTAAAGAACATGATTACCGGTGCTGCTCAGATGGATGGCGCTATACTTGTAGTTGCTGCTACAGATGGTGTTATGGCTCAGACTAAAGAGCATATCTTACTTTCCCGTCAGGTTGGTGTTCCTTATATCGTAGTATTTATGAACAAATGTGACATGGTTGATGATCCTGAATTATTAGAATTAGTAGAGATGGAAATCAGAGACCTGTTAACCGAGTATGAGTTCCCTGGTGATGATACACCTATAGTTCAGGGCTCCGCTCTTAAGGCTCTTGAAGATCCTTCAGGTGAATGGGGAGATAAGATCTTAGAGTTAATGGAAGCTGTTGATACTTGGATTCCTGATCCTCAGAGAGAAAGTGATAGACCTTTCCTTATGCCTGTTGAGGACGTATTCTCAATTACCGGTCGTGGTACTGTTGCTACTGGTCGTGTTGAGCGTGGTATGTTAAAGGTTTCTGAAGAAGTAGAAATCGTTGGAATTAAGGAAGAGTCCCGTAAAGTTGTTTGTACTGGTATTGAGATGTTCAGAAAGCTTCTGGACTATGCTCAGGCTGGTGATAACATTGGTGCACTTCTTCGTGGAGTTCAAAGAACAGACATTGAAAGAGGACAGGTTCTTTGTAAACCCGGTTCAATTAAGTGCCACAAGAAATTTACAGCTCAGGTTTATGTATTGACTAAAGACGAGGGTGGACGTCATACTCCTTTCTTTAATAATTACAGACCTCAGTTCTATTTCAGAACAACCGACGTTACAGGTGTATGTAACCTTCCCGAAGGCGTAGAGATGTGTATGCCTGGTGATAATATCGAGATGACTATTGAACTAATTCATCCTATCGCTATGGAGCAAGGCTTAGGCTTCGCTATCCGTGAGGGTGGAAGAACAGTAGGTTCAGGTAAGGTTGCTGCAATAATCGAGTAATCCGTTTATACATTATATAAAAACAACTAAAGTAACTCCCGGTTATAAGCTTGCTTATAACCGGGAGTTTTTATGATATAATAGGAAAATATTTCTTTTATATAAAACATATTAATACTTAACTAGTTCATAAAAAAATACGATAAATATTATAACAATACATCATGTAGAATTTTGACTGGACAATGGTGAAAATTGAAAGTTTTTAAAATAACCTTTGAAAAAACAGGGAAATGATATATAATATAGTAGAGTATGTTTAAGTTGGCCTAATTTGGAAGAAAATATAAAAAAGGATGCAATATATATTAAGATAAGCAAATCATTTTTATATCTTTGATAATAGTGGAAAAAACTTATAAATACGATAAATAATAAAAACATTATATAAGATAGAACCGTTTTTTGCGGTATAGGAAAGGAGTTTCATTATGATGGGCACCGATATTGGAATTGATTTGGGGACTGCAAGTGTTTTAGTTTATATAAAAGGGAAGGGTGTTGTACTTAAAGAGCCATCAGTAGTAGCTTTTGACAGAGATACTAATAAAATCAAAGCTATTGGCGAAGAAGCCAGATTAATGCTTGGTAGAACTCCAGGAAATATAGTTGCTGTAAGACCACTAAGACAGGGTGTAATATCTGATTATACAGTTACAGAGAAGATGCTCAAATATTTTATTCAAAAGGCTGTTGGTAAGCAACGTTTCAGAAAACCCAGAATTAGCGTGTGTGTACCTAGCGGTGTAACCGAGGTTGAGAAAAAAGCTGTTGAGGATGCTACTTATCAGGCAGGAGCAAGAGAAGTGGCTATTATTGAAGAACCTATAGCAGCAGCAATCGGAGCAGGCATTGATATTTCAAGACCCTGCGGTAATATGATTGTTGACGTTGGCGGTGGCACAACGGATATTGCTGTAATTTCTCTAGGCGGTACTGTAGTTAGTACATCTGTTAAAATAGCCGGAGATGATTTTGACGATGCAATCGTTAGATATATGAGGAAGAAGCATAATCTTCTAATCGGTGAAAGAACGTCAGAGGATATTAAGATAAAGATAGGCTCGGCATATCGTAGGCCGGAGTCAGTTTCTATGGAGGTCAGAGGAAGAAATCTGGTAACGGGACTTCCTAAGACTATAGCAGTAACCTCAGAGGAGACAGAGGAAGCCTTAAGAGAGACAACGGCTCAGATAGTAGAGGCTGTTCATAGTGTTCTCGAAAAGACTCCACCTGAATTGGCTGCCGACATAGCTGATAGAGGTATTGTATTGACTGGTGGTGGTTGCTTGTTATACGGACTGGAAGAGCTTATTGAAGAGAAAACAGGAATTACGACTATGACGTCTGAAGATCCCATGACTGCCGTTGCTATCGGAACGGGAAAATTTGTTGAATTTTTAAGTGGACGAAGAGATTAGTTCTATAGACAAAGGAGCTGGTACAAATGGTTAGAGGGCTATATACAGCTTATACCGGAATGGCTAACGAACAGAAAAGGCTTGATATTATTGCTAACAATCTGGCAAATTCAGCAACTGTTGGGTATAAGGAAGAGAATGTAACTAATCAAGCATTTGATAACGTCTTAACTATTAAGATACGGGATAATTCAGAATCCTTTAATGACAGGCCGATTGGTAAGATGAGCCTGGGCGTTAAGCTGGGAGAAGCTTATACAAGTCATACACAAGGATCCTTGAGACAGACCGGCAATACCTATAATCTGGCATTGGAGGGAAAAGGATTTTTCACAATGTCTGTTACGGATAGAGAAGGAAATGCCGATACTAAATATACACGAAACGGTACTTTTACAATGACAAGGGATGGTCATATCGTGGACACAGATGGAAACCACCTGATGGGAGAAAGTGGAGAGGTGATTATTCCTACTAATGCTGTAAACGTAGTTGTGGATGCAACCGGTGGTATATATGCAGATGGGAATTATGTAGATACTCTCTTAATCGCAGATTTTGAGGATTATAATTATCTCATTAAATCAGGGGATACAATGTTCGAAACTGTAGATGGCGCATTAATTATACCTGCAACAGCTAGCGTAAATCAGGGCTTTACGGAGCAGTCTAACGTGAATGTGGTGTCTGAAATGGTGGAAATGATTTCAGTTACCAGAGCCTATGAAGCAAATCAGAAGGTGATTCAGTCGATAGATAAGACTCTTGATTTGGCTGCTAATTCTGTTGGTAGGGTTTGATAATGCAGATTTACTGACCTAGGAGGGAAATGATATGATGAGATCCTTATGGACAGCAGCGTCCGGTATGACGGCTCAGCAGTCTAATGTAGATACTATTTCCAATAACCTGGCTAATATTAATACCACGGGTTATAAGAAAGAAACAGCGGAATTCAAATCCTTATTCTATCAGACAATACAAGAGAATTCCTATGATAACAACGGAGATCCTAAGCCTGCAGGTATTCAGGTAGGACTTGGAGTAAGAAATTCGGCAATAACCTCTCAATATACTCAGGGGTCATTACTTGAGACTGGAAATGATTTTGATTTTGCTATAGAAGGTAAGGGTTTCTTTATGGTAAGAACTCAGGATGGAAGCATAGGCTATACAAGAAATGGCTCATTCGGTCTTGCAGTAGGAACAGAAGGTGTGACAATTTCGGACACTAATGGAAATCCACTCCTCGATTCAACCGGATCAGCTATTGTAATTAACGAAGCATACAATCCGACTAAAATTGCAGTAAGTGAATTTGGAGAGCTCAGCTATCCTGATGAAAATAATAACATGGTACCCATCGGTATAACCATAGGTTTGGTTCAGTTCAATAATCCCGGTGGACTAGAGAAGACTTCTGGAAGCTTGCTTAAGGAGACAGACGCCTCTGGCTTACCCAGGCTAGAATCTGATGATTTCACTCTGGAGATAAGTAAAGTCAGGCAAAGATATTTAGAGGGCTCAAATGTACAAGCGGTAGACGAGATGGTTAACCTTATTGTTGCACAAAGGGCTTATGAGATGAACTCCAAGATAATTACAGCCGCCGATCAGATGCTACAGCAGGCAAATAATTTAAGATAAAAGCTCTAAACGTCGGTACCAGTCACCAATAAGGGAATGCTTTTCAGCTGGTGCCTGGTACCGTTATTAATGAGAGGAGAGAAGCCTACAATGAGCATTAATATAGATCCGAATTCACAGTATTTTATGAACGGGGCTATGGCAGCAGACAAATCAAGAGAGAGTATTCTGGAAGATAAATTACAAAGTAAACCTACCACCGATGAGGAGTTAATGGAGGTATGTAAAAGCTTTGAGACATATTTACTGGAGCAAGTCATGAAGGGGATGGAAAAGACCATACCCTCTGAGGACAAGAAGAATCCATATCTAGAGAATTTCGGTGATATGCTTTATCAGGAATATGCAAAGAGTGCCACTGAGAATCAAGAGCTTGGGCTGGCGCAGATGCTGTATGAGTCCATGAAAAGAAATAGTTTATATACTAAATAATACAGTACTAGGCACCAACCTAGGCATATTCCTCAGCAGGTGCCTGGTACCGTTCTTTTGGTGCCTGGTACTATTTTTATGTCATCATCGTTTAGGATGACATTTTTGTTGGGAGGTATATGGATGGCCGAGACAGTAGAAGGCTATATTGAAAAAATAGTATATCGTAATGATGATAATGGCTATACTATATTTAGTCTCACACATAATGAAGACGAGCTTACCTGCGTCGGATATCTTACTATGATAAATGAGGGTGAGTTTATTCATGCTACAGGAGGCTTTACACAGCATCCTGTATATGGAGAGCAGTTTTTATTGGAAGGCTATGAAATAAAGGAGCCAGAGGATGCGTATTCTATAGAGCTTTACCTTAGCTCCGGTGCTATTAAAGGAATTGGGAAAGCCCTGGCATCTAGAATAGTGAAGAAGTTTGGAGATAACACATTTCGCATAATAGTAGAAGAGCCTAGTATGCTTGCTAAAATTAAGGGTATAAGCGAACGCATGGCTACTGAGATTTATCGTCAATTTGAGGACAAAAGGGACATGAGAAGTGCAATGATGTTCCTGCAAAAATATAATATTACAGGGAGTTTGGCAGTAAAGATATTTCAAGAATACGGTCAAAGAATGTATGATATTATTAGAGAAAATCCTTACCGGTTAGCAGAAGATATTACCGGTGTAGGCTTTAAGACGGCTGATGAAATAGCAGGAAGAGTGGGTATTGAGTCGAATTCAGACTATAGGATCAAGGCGGGTATTCTTTATGTTATTCTACAAGCAAACGGGGAGGGACATGTATATCTACCGGAGCGCGAGCTTATATATAGAGCAAAGGGCCTTTTAATGGCAGAGGATGATGCTATACAGCGTCAAATAACAACACTTAATATTGAAAAGAAAATAGTTATTATAGAAAATGATGAAGAGAAACTAATTTACAGCGCTACATTTTATTATATGGAACTAAATGTTGCCAGAATGCTACATGATTTAAATATTAGCTATAGCTATGATAGAGGCGACCTTAATAATAGATTGAAACAAATTGAGAAACTTACAGAGACAGTACTTGATGAACAGCAAAGAACTGCTGTTAAGGAAGCAGTTTGTAATGGCCTTTTAGTTATTACGGGTGGACCGGGTACAGGAAAAACCACTACAATTAATGCGATTATAAAGCTGTTTGAGGCAGAAGGTCTGAGTATATTACTTGCAGCACCCACCGGGAGAGCAGCAAAGCGAATGAGCGAGACAACTGGATATGAGGCAAAGACTATTCATAGGATGTTAGAGCTAAGTAAATTAACACAGGGCGATAGCAATAACTATACCTTTGAACGAAATGAAACTAACCCTTTGGAAACCGATGTGCTTATAATCGACGAAATGTCCATGGTGGATATTGGACTGATGAATGCACTTTTGAAAGCTATTTCTGTTGGAACAAGATTAATTTTAGTGGGAGATGTGAACCAGCTTCCCAGCGTAGGCCCTGGAAATATATTAAAGGACATTATTAATTCTCATTGCTTTAATATAGTGAAGCTTACCAAGATATTTCGTCAAGCAGCAGGCAGTGATATTATCATAAATGCACATAAGATAAATGATGGTGAGCAGATTAATCTTGATAATGAGAGTATGGATTTCTTTATGTTAAAAAGGGGCGAAGCAGACATCATAATTGCTGTAATGATTAATCTGATAAGAAATAAGTTACCAAAGTATGTAAAGGCCACCCCCTTTGATATTCAAGTCCTAACACCTATGAGAAAAGGAGAATTAGGGGTTGAAAGGCTTAATAAAGCTCTTCAGATGGCTCTGAATCCTGCTTCTTCGAAAAAACAAGAAAAGGAATACCATCAGGGAGTCTTTCGTGAGGGAGATAAGGTGATGCAGATTAAGAACAATTATCAGCTTGCCTGGGAGATTAAAAGTAGCTATGGAATAACTACAGCATCAGGAACAGGCGTATTTAATGGTGATGCGGGAGTTATTAAGGAAATCAATTTATTTTCAGAACATCTAGTTGTGGAATTTGATGATTATAGGCTAGTGGATTACAGCTTTAGTCAAATGGATGAGCTGGAGCTTGCTTATGCTGTTACTATCCATAAATCCCAAGGAAGTGAATATCCTGCGGTTGTTCTTCCAATACTGGACGGGCCAAGACTATTGTTTAACCGAAACCTACTCTATACAGCAGTAACTAGAGCAAAAAGCTGTGTTGTGATAGTAGGCAGTGACAAAATGGTGAAAACAATGATTGATAATAGAAGTGAGCAAAGCAGGTATTCAAGACTAGGAGAGCAAATCAGGGAAATAGCAGGCTGAATTATATAGTGCATTATTTTGTAAAAAGGGTTATAATATAAGAATAAGGTGTATATGAAACGGAGGTTATTTCATTGGCATTTACTACTTTGGTTATTATGGCAGCAGGCATGGGAAGCAGGTATGGAGGAATTAAACAATTAGAGCCTGTCGGTCCTAACGGTGAGATTATTATGGATTATTCGATTTACGACGCTATATGTGCCGGCTTCAATAAAGTGATTTTTATTATACGTAAGGATATTGAAAAAGATTTTAAAGAAGTTATTGGCAAACGTATTGAAAAGCAGATTAAGGTTGAATATGTGTTTCAGGAATCGGATATTTTACCTGGTGGTTATAGTACACAGATAGGACGCAAAAAGCCATGGGGTACAGGTCATGCGGTATACTGCTGTAAAGACCTTGTAAATGAGCCCTTCGCTGTTATTAATGCAGATGACTACTATGGAAAGGAAGCCTTCAGAATAATTTATAATTTTCTAAACTCTGATGAAAACAACCCCTATTTATATTGTATGGCTGGATTTGTCTTGGGCAACACCCTTAGTGAGAACGGAACAGTAACCCGCGGAATATGTAAGACCGACAGCGACGGATGGCTTATGGATATTGTCGAAACATCCGGTATCATCAAGGAGGGCGATCACGCTAAGGCAAAAGGCAAGGATGATAGGGATATAGTAATTGACATTAATAGTTCTGTATCCATGAATATGTGGGGCTTTAAGCCAACCGTATTTGAGGAATTGGAGAAGGGCTTTAAGGAATTTCTAGACAGTCTTTCACCTGAGGATATTAAGAAAGAATACCTTCTTCCAGAGGTGGTAGGTAGTTTGGTTAATAGTAATATTGCAAAAGTAAAGGTATTAAAAACATCCGATCGCTGGTTTGGTGTTACCTACAAGGAGGATAAAGCTTCTGTTGTGGAGTCTATTAGGCAATTAATTGACAGTGGTGCTTATCCCGATTTAGAATAAGGAGTAAAGATTGCTTCAAGCCATATTAGATATGTTGTATCCAGTTAGATGTCCTGTATGCGGTGATATTGTTATACCGAAGGATAGTAAAATTTGCAGTCCTTGTGAGAAAAAACTACAGCTTATAACCCAGCCCCGTTGCAAGAAGTGCAGTAAACCCATTGATCAGGATCAAAGTGAATACTGTAGTGATTGCAAGAGTAAGGAATATCATTTTAAGTACGGATATTCCTTGTGGGTGTATGATTCTATAATGAAGAAATCGATTTCTAACTTCAAATATCATTATAGGAAGGAATATGCTAAGTATTATATTGAAAAAGTAATCTTAAACTATGGAGATGTAATAAATAGAATGGCTCCGGATGTTCTTGTACCGGTGCCTATACATAAAAGTAAGTATCGAGAAAGAGGCTATAATCAGGCAGAAATACTTGCAAATGGAATAGCAAAAGGGCTTAATATACCGGTTATACCTCATCTGTTAATAAGAGATAAAAAGACCCTACCTCAGAAGCAGCTAAGTGATAAGGAAAGACTTAAGAATTTACAGGAGGCATTTGTTCTTAACGATAAAGCTTTTAGTGAATTTCCAGAAAAGCTAAATAGTATTTTACTTGTTGATGATATCTATACCACAGGCAGTACTATAGAAGCGTGTACGAACGTATTAGTGAGGAGTGGAATTGAGAATATTTATTTTATTACGTTATGCATAGGAAAAGGCTTCTAGGAGATTGTCTTCTGGGAGGACATGGTTAGGAGGAGAGATTATGGATGTAAGAAACTGCAAGGGATGTGGGAAGCTATTTAACTATATTCAAGGGCCGCATTTGTGTCCAACCTGTGCCAAAGCGCTTGATGTTAAGTTTGAAGAGGTTAAGGAATATGTGTATGACCATCCAAGAGTCGATATGCAAGAGGTGTCTGAGGTTTTTGAGGTTAGCATACCACAGATAAAGCAATGGATTCGCGAAGAGAGATTAGCCTTTGCAGAGGATTCTATGATAGGAATTGAGTGTGAAAGCTGTGGTGTAACCATTAAGACTGGTCGCTATTGTAAAGCGTGTAAGGATAGACTGGCAAAAGGATTTCAGGATTTGTATTATAAGCCCGAGCCCAAGCAAAAGCCAGCAGATACTAAAGAGAGTGCGAGGATGCGATTCCTTGATCAGTAAAGGAATACATATATTTATCAATAACCCACAAGGGGCTATATTATAGTTACTCTATCAGACGGATGCCATCATCTTTTATGGTGATGGATCCGTTTTTATATAGTTTTCCTATAGCTCTTTTAAAAGCACTCTTACTAATCTGGAATTTATTCTTAATCTCATCGGCATCTGATTTGTCATGAAAAGGAAGAAAACCACCAGCATCTACAAGAGATTGTAAAATCATTTCTGAATCGGAATCCATTTGAATGTAGGATTTCTCTCGAAGACTGAGTGTTAGCTTTTTATCCTCCCTTACATTAGCTATTCGGGCATTTACAATATCACCATACTTAAGAGGCTTAAATAATTCATTATTAGGAATTAGTGCAGAATAAATATTATCCACTGCAACAAAGGTGCCGAAGCTGTCGATGTTATCGTAAACGATGCCAGATACCATGTCCCCTAATTTATAGTTAGAATCCGATTGCAGATATTCGTAAACCTTCATAGTGGCGCATAAACGATCACTTTTATCGACATAAAGGGCTACTAGTACATTCTCACCTTCTTTAACTGTATGGGTTTGCTCCTTAAAGGGAAGTAACAAATCCTTCATAAGACCCCACTCCAAGAAGGCACCAATATTGGTAATTTCCTTAGCTTTAAGAACAGCGGTTCCACCGACAGTAAGGGGAACTTCCGCTGTAGTTGCTATCTCCCTATCTTCGGAGTCCTTATAGACAAAGACGTTTATCTTGTCATTAAGCTTGGTATCACTAGGAACCTCCTTTAAGGGAAGAAGGATTCTATGTTCGCTGTCTTCACCCGGTTTAAAAAGATATACTCCAAAATCGGTTTTTTTACAAACCTCTAATATCTGATATTTTCCTAATTCAATCATCATTTATCCTTTCTATGTCCATCAAATTCAACAACAGCATAGGGCTTTCCCTCTTTGCTGTCTAATATAATATAATATTTGTTATTATGGTAAATTACCTTAGGATATATTGTATCTCCAAGAAGTGCCTGTGTTTTGTATTCAACATGCATATTGGTTACAATAAAATTATCCGGCAAGAATTCCTCAGCCATCTTTACGTATTGACCGTTATTAACATGGTTATAAGAATCAATATTAGACTTTATAACCGGAAATGAAGGATAAGTAACAAGGTTATCAGGTATGGAAATCTTTCTATCCATATGCTCCATGGGGTAAGCTGGTTCGAGAACATAACCCCCATAATCATTAGGAACCTTTAGGGGACATTTATTTTCGGTATCCATATAGACCCATATTGAATCGGCAACAGCAATAATGTTTTCGCTTCTGTCCATCATAATAAAGTTACGATATCCATAAAAACCTTTAAATGCATAAGGCCAAGTGCCTACTGTTATATAATCACCAAGAGTTACCTGCCTAAAAACTTGAAGGTTCCAGCCAGCCAGTAGCCATACTCTTTTCTTCTTCTCCAGATAAGATATCCCAAGATTTAAATCCTCTGATTGAAATGTGCTACAATCTTGAAAGTAATTAATTATTGATGAGGGATCTAGGGTACCCTTATAGTGATTAATTTCTGTATAGCGTATGCGACTATCAAATGTGTACATAGAAAAGCATCTCCAAATCATTTAGTAAAATACTAAATAATAACATACCATATAATTCAAGTAAATTCCAGTAAAGTTTATTTTTACTTATATTATTGACACTTCTTACTCTTTGTTCACAGAATTATCTATGGTGACTAAATCACTAGTAATTACTATTCTGTTTTGATATAATAAGTTAATGTTCGATAGATTCATGCTAATGTGCACAAAAATGGCCATACTAATTAATACTAGGGAGATGTTTTATCCCAATATTATTATTATGGCCTAAACTGTAAGGTCGATATTCTGACCTAGGTGTGGTGTGACAGATTGTTCCATCATCTTTATCATACTTTGACCGAGTTTCTTTACTACATCAAGATTCTTGGATAGTACCGCAACACCCACATCAACACTGTTAAGAGAGGGAGTTGTAGAAATCGGTATGGAAGCAATTTGCATACATGCTCCTGTTCTACGCATAAGGCGTGTCTATAAATCACATTTAGTATCTATTGATACATTCAGTATAGCATATTATGTCAATTATTTAAATAGCAATTTATTATCTAATAGGAGGTTAAAACCTCCGTTATATGTTATCAAAAGTTTATATTATAGA
The DNA here is from genome assembly GCA_028701595.1 of Herbinix sp. Lineage (GTDB taxonomy): Bacteria > Bacillota > Clostridia > Lachnospirales > Lachnospiraceae > Mobilitalea. Next base: position 26,040 of record JAQVQL010000002.1, on the reverse strand, counting down.
GGAGGATTAGTATGATTTATGATGTTATTATTATAGGATCCGGTCCTGCCGGGTTATCAGCAGCAATCTACGCTCAAAGAGCAGAGCTGACAAATTTAGTAATAGAAAAGACGGGAATGAGTGGCGGACAAATTATTAATACCTACGAGGTTGATAATTATCCAGGAACACCTGGTATCAGTGGATTTGATTTAAGTACTAAATTCAGAGAGCATTGTGATAAATTAGGTACGACCTTTATTACCGGAGAGGTTGTTAAATTTAATATTGAAAATGATATTAAGGTTATAACTTTGGATGAGGGTACAATATACAAAGCCAAAACAGTTATTATTGCATCGGGAGGATTACCTCGTCATTTGGAAGTTCCGGGAGAGAATAAGTTCTCAGGATTGGGATTATCTTATTGTGCAACCTGTGATGGAGCTTTTTTCAAGAAAAAGATCGTAGCTGTTGTAGGTGGTGGTGACGTGGCAGTTGAGGATGCCCTTTTCCTATCTAGAATTAGTGATAAGGTGTATGTAATTCACCGGAGAGATGAACTTAGAGCTATTAAGAGCAGTGTAAATAAGCTACTTGCCAACGATAATGTTACTGTTTTGTGGGATAGCGTTGTAGAAAGCATTAATGGAACTGAAACTGTAGAATCTCTGGATATCAAGAATGTAAAAACAGGCGAATACTCCAACCTTGAGGTGTCAGGAGTATTTGTTGCAGTAGGATATATTCCTAACTCACAGATATTTAAGGACATAGTTGCAACCGATAGCAATGGATATATCATTGCAGGAGAAAATACTGAAACAAATATTCCGGGTATATTTGCCGCTGGTGATATAAGAACAAAGGATTTGAGACAAATTATAACGGCGGCATCGGACGGGGCAAATGCGATTACAGCAGTAGAAAGATACTTAAATGAAAATTAAGTATGACAAAAACATTGTAAATATTATTAAAAAGTTGAAAAAGGTGATGTTTTAACGGGTTTTAACACAATTTTCTACATTAATTTGTTGACACCAAGTATAGGGTTTGCTATAATTGTTATCAAAGATGTAACATATTTGTAACAATTATACCATGGCTATCCGCTTTGCATTCGACAAGAGCATGTTGCTTGCAATACTTGGGAGGAATACATATGAAAAAATATCAGGCTCTTAAATCTGCCATTATAGCAGTATCAGCCTTAATGCTTTTATCAGCTTCAAAGGATAAAGCATATGCCGAGGAGTTGACATCGGTCGAGTATGGTGTGGCAGGTATATCAAAAACCTTGGGCGATGTATATTCCTGTGGAGATAATGAAGTAAGTGATAAGATAACAGAATTATTTAATTCAGAGATATATTCACCTTTTTCAAATCTAGGTGTTTCTGTAGCTAGTAGCTATGTAAATGTTAGAAGCCAACCATCAACAGAAATTGATGTTGTTGGAAAGCTATACAACGGTTGTGCCGCTGAGATATTAGAACGGCTGGAAGGAGATTGGGTAAAGATTGTCTCCGGTGATGTAGAGGGATATATTGCTTCGAACTATCTTGCTATCGGTAAGGAGGCAGAAAAACTTGCTGATGAATATGCCGAAAAATATGCAACGGTTGTAGGAACACCAACATTGCGAGTACGTGAAGAGCAAAGTATCGAATCAAAAACCTTGGAATTAATTCCCTTAGGCGAGCGTTTCCCCGTAGTTAAGGAATATGATGAATGGGTAGAGATACTTATTAGCTCAGACGATATGGGTAACGATTTTACCGGTTTTGTACATAAAGATTATGTGGATATTGAGGTTATATTTAAAAAGGCTATATCCATAGAGGAAGAGCAAAGAATAATTAGGCAGCAGCGTGAGGCGGAAAGAGCCGAGGCAGAAAGATTGCAGCGTCTTGCCGAAGAAGAGGAAAGAAGACGTCAGGATCAAGCCAGAAGACAGGAAGAGGCCAGAAGGGCTGCGGAGGAAAGTAAAAAGAATAATCAAGAATCAAAGAAAGAAGATAACAAACCTTCCTCTAGCTCTAGCACCGGTAGTTCTTCAGGTAAGGAAATAGCTAATTATGCACAGAAGTTTGTAGGAAACCGATATGTCTGGGGTGGCACGAGCCTTACAAAGGGCGCAGACTGCTCAGGCTTTGTATATACCATTTATAAGCAATATGGATATAAGCTTGATAGAGTATCCAGGGATCAGGCTAGAACAGCAGGTCGAAAGGTTAATCTTAGCGATCGTCAGCCGGGAGATTTGATATTCTATACCAACAGCAGCGGAACCGTAAACCATGTGGCTATGTATATAGGTAATGATAAGATTGTACATGCTGCTAGCACGAGACAGGGTATTATCATATCACAGTACAACTATCGTAAGGTTTATTGCGTAAGAAGAGTTGTTAATTAATAATATAAGAACAGGGCTATTTTATAACACTCATTAAATGGAGTTATAGAATAGCCTTATTTTAAATAATATTGGATTATAATTTTTTTTGTGGTAAAATAAGGATAGTGTTATTTCATTAACCTTTTGTAAGACTATTTGTAATAATATAGAAGGAGCATGCCTTATGGATAATAATCAGGAAAGAAGAAAAAATAAAAGACTACCTATTGAGCTTAGACTTGAGATAGATGAGATATTTAAGCAAGATAATGTTATAGTCAGTAATATAGGAGCTTCTATATCGGTTTATGACATCTCAAGAAGCGGAATAGGATTTGTCAGCCAGGCAGATTTACCTATAGGTTATTATTTTAGAGGCAATATCAATTTTAGTAACGGCGACTTCTTTAGAGTGGTAATTCAGATAGTCAGAGTCGGTAGGGAAGAAGGAAACCTGAAAGCTTATGGAGCGGAATTTGTCGGACTTGCCCCATTTCTTGCTGACAAAGTAGATCATTATGAAAGAAGTCTTAAGCCAGAATAAAGCAAAGTATCCCATGGCCTAGTGTCCATGGGATTTCTATTAGTTTAGTATTCGATAGATTAATGAATTGTGCTAGCAATATAATGAATAAGCTTTCATAAAGTATTGAAAATTGATTTATTTAGCGTCTTTTGATTTTAAGATATTTATTAAAAATTATAGGAAAGACCTATTGACAAAGTTGGCTATAGTAATACTGCACAAAGCAGGGAATATTATTTACTTAAAATGGATATAATTATTTTGATACTATAAATTACCAAAAAAGTTATCAACAATTAAAAAGCCTGGTTTTCGGATAAAAAGAAGTTATACACGGATTTATCCACATTATCCACATTTGCAAACTACTCTTGTCGCATAGGGAAAAACGTGTCAAGTTCGAAAATTCGTTTTGTTACTTCTGATAAATCGACCTTTTATAAGAAAAAGTTACCAAAAATTGCCATTGAATGCTATTGTCGGAAAACATCTTGATTTAATGTAAATTAACAAAATCTTAACGAAAAATGCTGGAAAAAATAGGATTATGTAATAATTAAATAAAAAATATCTAATATTATGAAGCTTGACACTACTTGGGTACATATTCCTAAAGTGCTTGTCACAATTTTTACACTATGCTATAATTTAATTAAGCATATATCAAATGCTAATAAGGTAAAGGAGTTGATCTTATGCGTTATATTATCAGCGGAAAGAATATTGATGTAACGGAAAGCTTAAAGACAGCGGTATATGAAAAAATTGGGAAACTAGAACGTTATTTCACTCCTGATACAGAAATTCATGTAACTCTTAGTGTTGAGAAGGAAAGGCAAAAAATCGAGATCACTATTCCTGTTAAAGGGAGTATTATCAGAGCGGAAGAGACCAGTAACGACATGTATGTATCGATTGATTTGGTTGAGGAAATTATTGAGCGTCAGTTAAGAAAATATAAGAATAAATTGATAAATCATAAACAAGCATCAACCAATTTCAATAAAGCATTTATAGAAGATGATTATATTGAAGACGATGGTATAAAGATTGTAAAAACAAAGCGATTTGCAATTAAGCCTATGGATGCAGAAGAGGCTTGTGTACAGATGGAACTTTTAGGACATAATTTCTATGTGTTTAGAAGTGCTAGTACGAATGAAGTAAATGTAGTATATAAACGAAAAGGAAATACCTATGGACTTATTGAACCTGAGTATTAATATAATAATGCAGAGAGTTTTTCTAATACAAATCTGTGAATGAAGCATAATGGTTATGACTATAGACTTAAGGCTGTCGCTTTTGTGGCAGCCTTTACTATGCCAAAAATGCTTATAATAAAAATAAGTTGAATAACAATACTCCTAATGTTACAATATTAGGTGAATAATCGCAAAGAACATGTGAAAACACAGGAGTGAGTATAAAAATGGGATTAATAGAGAAAATATTCGGAACTCATAGTGAGAGAGAAATTAAACGAGTAATACCTATTGTAGATCAGATAGAAGCTTTGGAGCCTGAGTATGAAAAGCTATCTGATGAGGCTCTTAGAGCAAAAACCACTGAATTCAAAAGCAGACTTAAGAATGGTGAAACCCTAGATGATATATTAGTAGAAGCATATGCCGTTGTACGTGAGGCAGCAAAAAGAACAATCAAACAGAGACCTTTTAGAGTGCAGCTAATTGCAGGTGTAATACTTCACCAGGGACGTATTGCTGAGATGAGGACTGGTGAGGGGAAAACCCTGATGGCTACTTTACCTGCTTATCTTAATGCCTTAGAAGAGAAGGGTGTCCATATTGTTACCGTTAATGATTACCTAGCCAAGCGTGACTCGGAATGGATGGGTCAGATTCATAATTTTTTAGGTTTAAAGGTAGGAGTTGTTCTTAATAGCATAGAAAAGGATGATAGACGAGAAGCATATGCCTGTGATATTACCTATGGTACCAATAATGAATTTGGCTTTGATTACCTAAGGGATAACATGGTCATTTATAAGGAACAACTAGTACAAAGAGATCTTCACTTTGCTATAATTGACGAAGTCGACTCTGTCCTTATTGACGAAGCCAGGACTCCTCTTATTATATCCGGCAGCAGTGGAAAGTCCACTGAGCTTTATAGGGTATGTGACATACTTGCCAGACAGCTAACTAAGGGTAAGGCAAGTGGTGAGCTTACTAAGATGGCTGCCATCATGAAGGAAGAAATAACAGAAGAAGGTGACTTCATTGTTAATGAGAAGGAAAAGACTGTTCATCTGACTGCAGATGGTGTAAAGAGAGTTGAAAGCTTTTTCAGTATAGAAAACCTTGCAGACCCTGAAAACCTTGAAATTCAACATAATATTATTCTTGCACTTAGAGCACATAATTTAATGCACAGGGATAAGGATTATGTTGTTAAGGATAATGATGTTTTAATTGTGGACGAGTTTACAGGACGTATTATGCCTGGTAGACGTTATAGTGACGGACTTCATCAGGCAATAGAGGCAAAGGAGCATGTTAAGGTTAATAGGGAAAGTAAGACTCTTGCGACAATTACATTCCAGAACTTCTTTAATAAATATAATAAGAAATGTGGTATGACCGGTACTGCCCTGACGGAAGAACAGGAATTTAGAGAAATCTATGGAATGGACGTAATTGAGGTTCCCACTAATGTGCCTGTAGCACGTATTGATAGGCAGGATGCAGTTTATAAGACTCTGAAGGAAAAGCATGATGCAATAATTGATGAGATTGTTGAATCTCATAAAAAAGGTCAACCCGTGCTCGTAGGTACCATCACAATTGATGCTTCTGAGGAGATTAGTACTCTATTAAAGAAAAAGAATATTCCGCATAATGTACTAAACGCTAAGTTCCATGAGATGGAGGCAGAGATAATAGCTGAGGCTGGTAAGTTTGGAGGCGTTACTATTGCTACGAATATGGCAGGTCGTGGTACGGATATTAAGCTTGGTGAAGGTGTGGCCGAAGTAGGCGGGCTAAAGATTATCGGTACTGAAAGGCATGAAGCAAGACGTATTGATAACCAGCTACGAGGACGTGCAGGTAGACAGGGTGACCCCGGTGAATCCAGATTCTATATTTCACTTGAGGATGACCTTATGCGTCTATTTGGCTCGGAACGACTGATGGGAATTTTCAATTCCTTGGGTATTGCCGACGGTGAACAGATCGAGCATGGTATGCTTTCAAATGCTATAGAGAAAGCACAAAAAAGAATAGAGAGTAACAACTTTGGTATCAGAAAGAATCTTTTGGAATATGACCAGGTTAATAATGAGCAGAGAGAGGTTATATACGAAGAAAGAAGAAGAGTTCTAGATGGGGAAAGCATGCGAGATACCATATATAAGATGATAACCGATACTGTTGAGGGATGTGTTAATTCCTGCATAAGTGAGGACCAGCCTGTAAGTGAATGGGATCTAGAAGCATTAAACAATCTCCTACTACCTATAATACCTATGGAACCAGTTCAAATTTCAGCTGATCAGATGAAGAGTATGAAGAAAAATAATCTGATACAGCAATTGAAGGAGATAGCTGTTAAGCAGTATGAGGAAAAAGAAGCACAGTTTCCTGAAAGTGAGCATTTGAGAGAACTAGAACGCGTAATTCTCCTAAAGTCTATTGACCGTAAATGGATGGATCATATCGATGATATGGATCAGCTTCGTCAGGGAATTGGACTTCAGGCTTATGGTAATCGTCAACCAATCGTGGAATATAAATTCCAAGGATTCGAAATGTTTGAAGCTATGACAGATTCAATACAAGAAGAAACAGTTAAGGCCCTTATGCATGTAAGAATAGAGCAAAAGGTTGAAAGAGAACAGGTGGCAAAGGTTACAGGCACCAATAGAGATGACAGCCTAGCCAATGCTCCTATAAAAAGAATAGGAAAAAAGGTTCAGCCTAATGATCCTTGCCCATGCGGTAGCGGAAGGAAATATAAGCACTGCTGCGGACGAAATGTATAAAGGACAAAAATCCAATAACAAAATGTTTAAAAACATAACGTATTAATATACATTTATGTTGTATAATTATTAGCGACGTGATATAATACTTGAAAGAGGTGATTAAGTGGTTGAATTAGATCAATATAAGTATACCTTAGAAACCTATGAAAAACCGCTGGCTGAAGTGGGGGATTCACTTTGACCTGGCAGAGAAGATTTCGCGCATAGAAGGAATTAATAAAATCATGGCTGAGCCTGATTTTTGGGATGATGCCAGTAATGCTCAAAAACTTATGAAGGAGCTTACAAAGCTTAAAGGTACCGTAGAAGAATATAATAGGCTTAAATCAGAATATGACGATGTTACTACCTTAATCCAGATGGGATATGAAGAAAGTGATGAGTCACTAATTCCGGAGATTGAAGAGGCATTTAATAAATTTACACGGGATTTAGAGGACTTGAAGCTTAAGACAATGTTATCTGAGTCCTATGACAGCTACAACGCTATCCTTACCCTTCATGCGGGTGCTGGTGGAACGGAAAGCTGCGACTGGGCAAATATGCTCCTTCGGATGTATCAAAGATGGGCTGATAAGAGGGGCTTTTCCACAGAGATTTTAGACTTCTTGGATGGAGATGAAGCGGGTCTTAAGTCTGTTACACTTCAGGTTAATGGTGAGAATGCTTATGGCTATTTGAAATCCGAACGAGGTGTACACCGTTTGGTAAGAATATCACCATTTAATGCAGCCGGAAAACGCCAAACCTCCTTTGTTTCCTGTGATGTCATGCCTGATATTGAGGACGATACAGGAATCACCATCGATGAGAAGGATTTAAGGATTGATACCTTCCGTTCCAGTGGTGCAGGAGGACAGCATGTTAATAAAACATCATCAGCTATCCGAATTACTCACATTCCTACTAATACAGTAGTGCAATGTCAGAATGAACGTTCTCAGCTACAGAATAAGGATAAGGCAATGCAGATTCTTAAGGCTAGATTATATCTTATGAAGCAGCAGGAGAATCTGGATAAGATATCTGGAATCCGCGGAGATGTTAAGGAAATAGGCTGGGGTAGTCAGATTCGTTCCTACGTTTTACAGCCTTATACTATGGTAAAGGATCACAGAACTAACGAGGAAGTAGGCAATGCAACCGGTGTTCTTGATGGAAACCTTGATCCATTTATAAATGCATACTTAATATGGAATGCGCAAAATAAAAATTAATCCTAAGAGAAAACCTGTAAAAGGCTAGGGAGGTAGTTTATGAGTACGAAGCAGGCGGTTTTTCAATTAAATGGGGAAGACTATGGACTCGATATTATAGAAGTGAGTACTATAGAAAAGGATATGGATATTAATAAAATTGCTAATTCACCTTCTAATGTTAAGGGCAAGATTAATTTGCGTGGCAGAGAAATCCCTGTTTATAGCCTTAGAAGAAAGTTTGGTATAGAAGATAAAAATCAGGATAAGGACACCAGATATTTGATAATTGATGTTAAGGGGATGGATATTGCTTTTGAGGTGGATCAAGTTAAGGGTATACTTGATATTGATTCATCCGACATATTTGATGTTCCTTCTGTCATAAAATGCAATGACACCTCTTATATTAAGTCTATTGCAAAGGTTGATGATGGGCTGATTCTACTTTTAGATAGTAGTTTTCTTCTAAGTAACGAAGAGATGGACGCATTAAAGCAAAAAGATAAAAAGTAGATTAAGAAATTTTAATGCTAAATTCAAAGATGAATTTAGCGGAGTTGGAGGATAAGATGAAAAAGGGAATTATTGGTTTATTGAGTACTATTATATTGCTGTCGGCACTGTTACTTGCAGGATGTGGATCAAAGAAGGATACACTTATTGTTGGAACAGAGGCAGGCTTTGCACCCTATGAATACATGAAGGGTAATGATGTTGTTGGAATAGATATGGATATTGCACAGGCAATAGCAGACCATCTTGGAAAAGAGCTTGAAATAAAGAATATGGAATTTGAGGGAGCTCTTATTGCTGTACAGAACGGTACAGTAGATTTTGTAGCAGCGGGTGTATCTGTAGATGAGGACCGTTTAGAGAAAATGGATTTTTCAATTGACTATGTTAATTCAACCGAGGTTGTAGTCGTTAATAAAGAGGATCCAAGAGTAGAAAGTATAGATGATTTGGATAATAAGATTATCGGCGTACAACAGGGAAATATTGCAGATTTTTGGGTAGAAGACAATATATCTGCAAAGGAAATAAAAAGATATAGTAAGTTTGGTCAGGCAGCTGAGGATCTAAAGAATGGCAAGATTGATTGTGTAGTAATGGATCAATTTCCGGCTGAGGATATGGTTGCCACTAATTCCGAGCTTGTAATTCTAGACGGAGTATTATTCGAGGATAAATATGCTATTGCAGTAAAGAAGGGTAATAAGGATTTGCTTGAGGATATCAATACTGTAATCGAGCAGCTAAAGGCAGATGGAAAGATTGAAGAATTTACTGCTAATCATACAAAAAAACAGGATTAGAAGGACTGCAAGATAACATTAAATGTTGTAGGGGCTGTGTTACTAATGCAGCCCTATATTAATTTAAGGATAGTATATACTAAAAAAGTATTCATGGAAGGGAGGAAGTGAATTGTATTTATCAGGTTCATGGATTAATAGGATTCTATCGTCCATAGCTGACTGGGCTAAGGGCATATATATGTCATTTTATAATGCGATAGTTCCTGACCAGAGATATCTTGCTTATCTGCAGGGACTAAAGATAACGCTACTAATATCTTTCTTTGCAATTATATTAGGCATACTAATCGGTGTTCTTGTAGCAGTATTTAAGGTGACGGCTGCTAACTATAAGATTAAGTGGCTTTCATCCATATGTAATGTATATATTAATGTTATAAGGGGTACACCACTGATGGTACAGCTTCTTATAATATATAATCTAATATTTACGTCAAGGAGTTCCAATGAGATAATTATTGGCTCTGTCTGCTTTGGAATAAACTCCGGTGCTTATGTGGCAGAAATTATAAGGGCAGGAATTGAGTCTATTGACAGAGGGCAGATGGAGGCGGGACGCTCTCTCGGGATGAATTATATACAAACCATGGTAAAGATAATTCTTCCTCAGGCTATTAAGAACATACTTCCCGCCTTAGGTAACGAATTTATCGTATTAATAAAAGAAACCTCTGTTGCAAGTATGATAGCAATTACTGATCTTACTAAAGCAGCTCAATATATCGGCTCAAGAACCTGGGACATATTGCCTCCTCTTATAATTGCGGCCTTATTTTATTTGGTTATAGTTATGGGTCTATCCAGGCTTATGTCTGTATTCGAAAGGAGGCTTGCTAGGAGTGATAACAACTAAGAATCTAAAAAAAGTCTTTGGAGATAACGTCGTATTAGATGGTATTAATGAGACGATAGAAAAAGGTGAAAAGGTTGTTGTAATTGGACCATCCGGATCCGGCAAATCAACATTTTTACGTTGCCTAAATCTCTTAGAGGAACCAACTGAGGGCGAGATATGGTTTGAGGATAGAAATATAACAGATAAGAATGTGAATATTAATCAGGTTAGACAGAAGATGGGCATGGTTTTTCAACAGTTCAATTTATTTCCCCATCTTAGTGTACTAGAGAACATAACCCTCGCACCAATTCAGCTAGGTATTATGACAAAAAGTGAAGCTAATGACAAGGCCATGGAGCTGCTAAAAAGAATCGGCTTGACAGAAAAAGCCAACGCTTATCCGAATAAATTATCAGGAGGACAGAAGCAGCGTATTGCAATAATACGTGCTTTGGCAATGGGCCCTGATGTGATGCTATTTGACGAACCAACTTCAGCCCTTGATCCAGAAATGGTTGGAGAGGTACTGGATCTTATGGCAAGCTTGGCAGATGAGGGCATGACCATGATAGTGGTAACTCATGAGATGAGATTCGCAAAAAAGGTGGCTACAAGGGTTCTTTTTATAGATGAGGGAAAGATTGTGGAGCAAAACTCCCCTGATGAATTCTTTGATAATCCGAAACATCCTAGACTACAGGAATTTCTTTCAAAAATATTATGATTCACATATAATCCTATAACATTATGTTATAGGATTGTTATTTTTATACAATCATTTTTATATTTATAAGGGTTAGTAAAGCATATGTCACAAAGTTTGTTTTTTTACTCGGCAAGTGTTATTTGAGTATTGCATTATGAATAAATGTATGATAAAATTTCTTTCTTAGAAAGACAATTGTATTTGTGATGCATACATGAGGGGTAGGAGTGACTTTGGGAGGTGTTAGAGTGAAAGAAGAGCAATATTATATTGTTAAGAAAAAAGCTGTACCTGAGGTGCTATTAAAGGTTGTAGAAGCTAAAAGACTTATTGATTCGGAACGGGTTATGACTGTACAGGAAGCAACAGATGCCGTACAAATAAGTAGAAGCTCTTTCTATAAATATCGTGATGATATATTCCCCTTCTATGAACATACAAGAGGAAAGACAATTACATTTATGATTCAAATGGATGACACCCCTGGCCTATTGTCTAGAGTTCTGAATCTTGTAGCAAGTTCGCAGGCTAATATTCTGACAATACATCAGACTATTCCTGTTAACAAAATTGCCATGTTAACCTTAAGTGTAGAGATATTGCCCCAGACGGAAAGCATTTCCATAATGCTTGATACCATTGAAGGGCTTGAAGGCATCCATTATGTTAAAACTTTAGCCAGGGAATAAGTACTTGAAGTAAGAATGGAGGATAATCATGATTAATATAGCAGTCTTAGGATATGGCACAATAGGATCGGGCGTAGTAGAGGTTCTAAAGACAAATGGTGATAGCATTAGAAAAAGAGCCGGTGATGAGATTAATATAAAATATATTTTGGATATTAGAGAATTTCCGGGTGATCCTATAATGGATATTCTTGTTCATGATGTGAACATAATATTAGATGATCCAGAAGTAAAAATAGTAGTTGAGGTTATGGGCGGAATTAATCCAGCCTATTCATTTGCTAAGCAAGCGCTTCTTAAAGGAAAAAGTGTTATTACCTCTAACAAAGAAATGGTAGCTAAGCACGGAGCAGAGCTCCTTGATATTGCTAAAGCTAGAGAATTAAACTTCTTATTTGAGGCAAGTGTAGGAGGGGGAATACCTATAATTCGTCCCCTTAATAATTCTCTTACGGCAGATGAAATCGTGGAGATTACAGGTATACTAAATGGCACAACTAATTATATACTAACCAAAATGGGTGATGAGGGTATCGCTTTTGAGGATGCACTAAAAGAGGCCCAAGATTTAGGTTATGCCGAGAGGGATCCGACAGCCGATGTGGATGGTCATGATGCCTGCAGAAAGATAGCTATTCTATCATCCTTAGCTTACGGTATGCAGGTGGATTTTGAAGATATTTATACAGAGGGAATTTCAGATATTACAGATGTGGACATCATATATGCGAAGGCTCTTAATGCAAGGATTAAGCTTTTTGCTTCCAGCATCCGTGAGGATGATAAAAACGTATATGCTATGGTAGCTCCAATGATGATTAGGGCGAACCACCCCTTATACAGTGTTAATGATGTATTTAATGGCATATATGTTCGTGGAAATGTTATAGGTGATGTAATGTTTTACGGAAGTGGGGCAGGCAAGCTCCCTACCGCCAGTGCAGTTGTTGCCGATGTGGTAGATGCCGCAAAGCATCTAAATAGAAATATCTGGACTATCTGGAGTAGTAAGAAGCTTGAGTTGATTGATATCGATTTAGTGAAGCATAGATTTTTTGTCCGTGTTACTAAGAAGGCAGAAACTCTTGCCGATATTAAAAAATTATTTAGTGATGTAGAAGAGCTTCCGGAAGTGATTAAGGATGAAATTGCATTTATTACACCACTAATTACTGAAAAAGAGATGAAGGATAAGAAAGAGCATATTAAAGGATTAAAAGGAAGTATTCGAATTAGATTCTAAGTTATAATACGAAAGGGCGAAGGACGTGAAATACATTATAATATTGGGAGATGGAATGTCAGACGAACTAATCCCAACACTTGGCGATAAAACACCACTGATGGTGGCTGATACACCATCTATAGATTTATTAGCAAAGAAATCAGAAATAGGATTAGCCCATACCATACCTCAAGGCATGAAACCTGGAAGCGATACGGCAAATCTCTCGGTACTTGGATATGATCCGAAGATATATTATACAGGAAGATCACCCTTGGAAGCTTTAAGCATAGGGGTAGATATGAAGGATACAGACATTGCCCTAAGATGTAATTTTGTCACACTTTCTGAGGAAGAATCCTATGAGAATAAAACCATCATAGATCATAGCTCCGGAGAAATCTCCACAGACGATGCTGCTATCTTACTGAAAGCGGTGAGAGATGAACTTGAAAATGATATCTACAAGTATTATCTTGGGACCAGCTATCGGCATCTGACTATATGGCAGAGTGGAGAGGTTGTACCCCTTAAGGAACCCCATGACATATTGGGAAAAACAATTGGGAAGTATCTTCCTAAGAATACGGCACTAAAGGATATGATGATTAAAAGCTACGATATTCTTAATGAGCATCCTTTGAATATACAGCGCAGTAAAAATGGTCTTAACAAAGCAAATTCCATATGGTTCTGGGGAGCCGGTACAAGGCCTGCTCTATCCTCCTTTGAGGAGAAGAATAATAAAAAGGGAGCTATGATATCGGCTGTTGATTTGCTTAAGGGCATAGCTGTGGGAGCTGGAATGAAGGTAATCACGGTACCCGGTGCAAATGGCACACTCCATACTAATTACGAAGGTAAAGCAAGTGCTGCTTTAGATGTACTTTTAAAGCAAAATTATGATTTTGTATATGTTCATGTTGAAGCTCCTGATGAGATGGGACACCAGGGAAGCATAGAAAACAAAATTAAAGCAATAGAGAATCTGGATCAAAGGGTTATTAAACCTGTTGTAGAGGGAATGGAGGCATCTGGTGAGGAATATAGGATGCTGATTATGCCTGATCACCCAACGCCAATTCACCTTAGAACCCATACTAGTGATCCGGTCCCTTATCTTCTTTATGACAGCAGAATTAATAAAAATAATAATTGTCTTTATAATGAGATTGATGCTATATGCAGTGGCAACATAATTCTTAAAGGATATAATATTATTGACAGGTTATTTGATAAAGGAGAGTAATCATAAGTACGAAAACTAATATTAGGAGGCAGCTATGCTAATAGTTAAGAAATTTGGCGGAACGTCAGTCGCCGATAAGGAAAGAATATTTAGTGTTGCCAAGAGGATTGAAAAAGATTATAGAGACGGCAATGAAATCGTGGTTGTGTTATCGGCAATGGGAAAGCAGACCGATACCTTAATTCATATGGCTAAGGATATTAACCCCAATGCTCCTAAACGGGAGATGGATATGCTACTTACGACAGGAGAGCAGATGTCAGTCGCTCTAATGGCGATGGCACTGGATGCAATTGGAGTGCCTGCAGTATCATTAAATGCGTATCAGGTTGCAATGCATACTACCTCAGTATATAGCAATTCAAGAATAAAAAGGATTGATACAGACAGAGTAAAAAATGAACTACAAGATAGACGGGTAGTTATAGTTACAGGTTTCCAAGGTGTAAACAAATTCGATAACTATACAACTCTTGGCAGAGGGGGATCTGATACAACCGCAGTGGCTTTGGCAGCAGCTCTTCATGCGGATAGGTGTGAGATTTACACGGATGTTGATGGAGTATACACAGCCGATCCGAGAATTGTCCCTACCGCAAGAAAGTTAGATGAGATCACATATGACGAAATGCTTGAGCTAGCTTCTTTAGGAGCGGGGGTATTGCATAATAGATCTGTAGAAATGGCTAAGAAATATGGCGTACAGCTGGTTGTTCGCTCCAGCATCAATCAAAATGAAGGTACCATTGTTAAGGAGGTAGTAAATATGGAGAAAATGCTTGTCAGTGGTGTGGCTTCCGACAAAAACACAGCCCGCATAGCAGTAATTGGATTAGAGGATCAGCCTGGTGTTGCATTTAAGCTATTCAACCATTTAGCAAGACATAATGTTAATGTTGATATCATTTTACAATCCATTGGTAGAGATGGAACTAAGGATATCAGCTTCACAGTTAAAGAGGATGATCTTGAGGAAGCGATAGCTACTATAGAACGCCATCGCCAGGGAAGTCTAAAGTGCCAAAAGCTAGACGTGGAAAAGGGTGTAGCTAAGGTCTCCATAGTAGGCGCGGGAATGATGACTAATGCCGGAGTTGCCGCTAAAATGTTTGAAGCCTTATATGATGTAGGAGTAAATATTAAGATGATCTCTACCTCTGAAATTAGGGTTACAGTATTAATTGATGATATCCATGTAGAAAAAGCAATGAACGCAGTACATGAGAAGTTTTTGTTATCTCAAGTATAGGTGTAGGTGACAAGGGAGTGACAGGGGGACGGGGTTGCTGACACATAAAGATGTGTCAGCAACCCCGTCCCCTTGTCACTCTTATATACATTGATTTATATTCATGCCTTTAACAAAGCTACCTTCTAAGGATTTTCTGCTGTTTTCATAAGGATTGGAGGCTTCATATTTTATCTGTGATCTGGTAACACCACCTGCTACATAAGGAGTATGACATTCTGAACATACTGACATCTTAAGACTGACAGAAGCATACACGACCCTACCGCCCTTTTGACTTGCATTGTTATAAGCATTGGTCACATGCTCCTTCTCATGGGCAGAGACCATGGCATGGGAGGCCCCAGGCGAAATGTGTGTGGGCGTCTTAAATGATACATTAGAATCATTTGAACCATCTACATATTTTCTGTTCTTACAGGTCTGACATTCGGCTGGTCTGGTTTCGGAGACAGATAATTCATCTCTTTTGACAGCATCCAAAATTGCGACCTTGTCAACAGCCTCCGTGGGTTTGACCAATGACGCATTTCCGACAGCATAATTACCAATCGGTCCATATTGATAAGGAATGGGCCCAATCACAAAGACTCCTCCTTCCTACTATGATAACTACTATTACTACATTAATTATACAACTATTTATTCAAGATGTAAAGAAAGCTAACCAAGACAAGGGGAAGACAACAGAACCGTCCCCTTGTCTTGCCCATTGATTTTCATTTATCCTTTTGGTATGATAATAATGTTATAGATAATAAGTCAAAATATTACAACTAGAATTATACAGGTCTACTATATTAATTTTGAGGAGTATGAGATGAATATTTTAAAGCAACTGAAAGAAGAACTGAATATACGCCTGGAGCAGGTAGAAGCAGCTGTTCAGCTAATCGATGAGGGAAACACCATTCCTTTTATAGCAAGATATCGTAAGGAAGTTACGGGCTCCTTAGATGATGAACAGCTAAGAAATCTTCACGAGAGACTCTTGTATCTACGAAACCTTGAGGATAAGAAGAACCAGGTTTTAAATAGTATTGAGGAGCAGGGAAAGCTTACAGAGGAGTTAAGAAAGCAGATTCTTGAGGCTACTACCATGGTGCTTGTAGATGATTTGTATCGTCCATATAGACCTAAGCGAAGGACCAGAGCTACAATTGCTAAAGAAAAGGGCCTTGATGGTTTGGCTGAAATTATAAAGGCACAAGAAACAGACAGACCTATTAGCGAGCTGGCTATAAGCTTTATATCAGAGGAAAAAGAGGTAAATACTGTTGATGAGGCCATTGCCGGTGCCATGGATATCCTTGCCGAGGAGGTTTCTGATCAAGCTGAATATAGAAGCTATATCCGAGAAGCTACGATGAAGGAAGGTAAACTAATATCTGTAGCCAAGGACGAGAAGGCTGAAACAGTATATGAAATGTATTATAACTTCGAAGAGGATATAGAAAAGCTAGCAGGTCATAGAATACTTGCAGTAAACCGCGGAGAAAAAGAGAAGATACTTACAGTAAAAATAGCCGCTCCAGAGGAAAGAATTCTTCGTTACTTAGAAAAGAAAATGATTATCAAGGATAATATCCATACCAATGATATACTAAGGGTGTTAATTGAGGATAGCTATAAGAGGTTGATCGCCCCCGCAATCGAAAGGGAAATCAGAAATGATTTAACTGAAAAAGCTGAGGACGGAGCTATAAAGGTATTTGGTAAAAACCTTGTTCAGTTACTAATGCAGCCCCCAATTACAGGTAAGATTGTACTTGGATGGGATCCTGCATTTCGTACCGGATGTAAATTAGCTGTTGTTGATAGTACAGGTAAGGTTCTAGATACCGTTGTAATATATCCTACCCCTCCTCAGAATAGAATAGAGGAATCAAAGAGAGTACTTGCTAAATTAATAGACAAATATAATATAACAATGATTTCAGTTGGAAATGGAACTGCTTCCAGAGAATCGGAAAAGATTATAGTGGACTTCTTAAAGGAAATTAATAAGCCCATAAGCTATGTAATTGTAAATGAAGCAGGTGCCTCTGTATATTCTGCAAGCAAGCTTGCTACTGAGGAGTTTCCACAATTTGATGTAGGACAAAGAAGTGCCGCATCCATAGCAAGAAGATTACAGGATCCTTTGGCAGAGCTGGTAAAGATAGATCCAAAATCTATAGGTGTAGGGCAGTATCAGCATGATATGAATCAGAAAAAGCTCTCAGATGCTTTATCCGGTGTAGTTGAAGACTGTGTAAATAAGGTTGGTGTTGATTTGAACACAGCATCTGTATCCTTACTAGAGTATGTATCAGGAGTTAATAAGACTATTGCTAACAATATTGTTGCATATAGGGAGGCAAATGGTAGCTTCCATAATAGAAAAGAGCTACTAAAGGTGGCCAAGCTTGGACCTAAGGCTTTTGAGCAATCCGCAGGCTTTTTGCGTATTCGAAATGGAGATAACCCTTTGGATGCAACCGGTGTTCATCCTGAATCCTATGAAGCTGCTAATACTTTATTAGTTAAGCTGGGCATGACCCTAGATGACGTGAAGCAGATTCAAACAAAGGTTTCTTTGAAGGGGACTTTAAAGGATGAACCTAAAAAGGAAAGCTCTACTAAGCAAAATAAAAAAGCACCCGGACTTGTGGTAAAAGGTCAGGACACAGCTCTTGCTAAGGCATTGGCAGCAGCTATGTCAGGGGCATCCGCTCCTCTACAGGAAGAGTCATCAAATGAACAGAAATCATCTCTTTCCAGTAATGATGGACAGAGATATAATGATTCCATATTAAGCAAGAAGGTAGGAGATAAGGCGAAGCTTTCTAAAGAGCTTGGTATCGGTGAAATAACATTAGTCGATATTATCAAGGAATTAGAAAAACCGGGAAGGGATCCCAGAGATGAGATGCCAAAGCCGATTCTTAGAACCGATGTGCTTGAAATGGCTGATTTGAAGGAAGGCATGATATTAAAGGGAACGGTTCGAAATGTCATAGACTTTGGGGCATTTGTGGATATCGGAGTCCATCAGGACGGTCTTGTTCATATATCGCAGCTATCAAACAAGCGCTTTGTAAAGCATCCTTTAGATGTAGTAAGCGTAGGAGATATTGTTGAGGTTAAGGTTCTTGGTGTAGATGCATCAAAGAACAGAATAAGTCTCACTATGATACTGTAGGCTCTTATAATGTCAGGTCAGCTATATTATATGCATATCGCATAGAAGTTTTTGATAATCATCCTTGTATTTGTTATGTTATATAATTGACAAGGCAATATTAGTGAGGTATGATAATAATATAAAAATTAAATAAGGTAAATCTTCGGGGCAGGGTGAAATTCCCTACCGGCGGTATAGTCCGCGACTCATAATGATGCAACTAATTAATCACTATGACTGATTTGGTGAAATTCCAAAACCGACAGTAAAGTCTGGATGCGAGAAGAATAATAGTATAAACTTAGCTTTATTCCCCCGATACCCATATCGGGGGTTTTTATTTGTATAGGAAATTTATCTAAAATTACCTATACAATAAAAACACTCCGTGCAGGATGGGCATTGAGCTAAGCAATCTATTATAACCGGGATTATTCCTTTAAAAAAGGAGAGTTAAATACTATGAGAAGTTTAAACAATCAAAAAACGAGTAGTCTTTTTTCAATCAAATCTATGGCCGTTATGGCTATATTAGCAGCAGCTACAGTACCATTAATGTGGTTTGAGATTCCACTGTGGTTTGCACCACCATTCTATGAGTTGGATTTTAGTGAGGTTCCGGTGCTTATAGGGGCATTTGCATTAGGACCTATTGCAGGAATAATTATTGAGTTTTTAAAAATACTTTTAAACCTGGTTACTACCGGCACACAAACAGTAGGAACCGGTGAACTAGCTAATTTTATTATCGGATGCTCATTTGTGGTGCCTGCATCAATTATTTACTATAAAAACAAAACACTAAAATCTGCCATTAATGGTTTGGTGATAGGCACAATGCTCATGGTAGTATTGGGAGCATTTATGAATGCGTTCGTGCTTCTACCGATATATGCATATTTCTTCAATATGCCTATGGATGCCCTCGTTAAAATGGGAACCACTGTTAATCCCGCAATAAATAATATATCAACATTTATTTTCTATGCGGTAGTACCTTTTAATATGATTAAAGGAGTATTAGTTTCTCTAATAACACTCTTGATATATAAAAGGATCAGTGGATTAATCAAATCAATAGGCTGAAACACATAAAGTTGTTTTTAAAGATAGGATTTATGAAATCCTATCTTTTTTTTTATTCATCTGCTATAATATACACGAAAACCGTAGGTTTTCAAGCTACTAATCCGCATTATAAAAGTCAAAGTAAAACATACTTTAGTTTTTACAGAACGAGGAAGAACAATGATAATAGAAAGCTTTAGCGCCAAAGATACCTACGAGATTGGCTATGATCTGGGTAGTAAGGCCACTAAGGGTCAGGTGTATTGTATAAATGGTGATTTAGGTGTGGGTAAGACCGTATTTACACAAGGCTTTGCAAAAGGCCTAGGAGTGGATGAGCATGTAAACAGCCCCACATTTACCATAGTTCAAGAATATATTGCTAGGAATAATATGCCCTTTTATCACTTTGATGTCTATCGTATAGGGGACGTCTCGGAGATGGAGGAGATAGGCTATGAGGAATATTTCTACGGAGATGGAGTCTGTCTGATTGAATGGGCAGAATTGGTTGATGAAATTCTTCCTAATAATAGGACGACCATTCAGATACAGAAGAACCTAGACAAAGGATATGATTATCGAGAAATTAATATTATATAGAAACTAATAATAAGAAGGTGATATATCATGATAATACTGGCACTAGATAGCTCAGGGCTAGTAGCTTCCGTGGCTATTGCATCTGAGGATGCTTTATTGGCGGAATATACAGTAAATTTTAAAAAGACACACTCACAGACTTTACTCCCTATGCTAGATGAAATAGTTCGTATTGTGGACCTGGATTTATCTGAAGTAGATGCTATTGCAATTAGCTCAGGCCCGGGATCATTTACTGGACTTAGGATAGGCTCCGCAACTGCTAAGGGGTTGGGACTTGCTCTAGATAAACCCATTATATCAGTACCTACAGTTGATAGCTTAGCTTATAATGTGTATGGCACGAACAAGTTGATCTGTCCTATTATGGACGCCAGAAGAAATCAGGTATATACAGGTCTGTATGAATTTGTTAATGATAAGCTTGTGGTGATATCCCCACAGAAGGCTGTGGGGATAGATGAGATTATAGATGAGATTGAATCGATAGGAAAAGATGTAATATTTCTGGGAGATGGGGTGCCTATTCACAGGGATAGGATATCAGAGAACATTAAGGTGGGGTATTTCTTTGCTCCTTTGCATATGAACAGACAAAGGGCAGGAGCTGTTGCAGCCCTTGGCTTGGAGTATTATAAGGAAAATCGTGTAGAGACAGCCGCAGAGCATCAACCAGTATATCTAAGGGTTAGTCAGGCTGAACGAGAGAGAGCCGAACGAGAAAAGGCGAGAAAAGGCAGAAAGTGATATAAGCAAGAAGAGCTAGGACAAGTAGAAGCTTTCTGATTAAGGAGATAAATAATGCTTATACGGGACATGACAGTAGCTGATGTGGATGAGGTATATGCAATTGAAAAGGATACCTTTTCTGACCCATGGAGCAAAACTTCATTTCTTAAATCCATAGCAGAACCAAGTAACCATTACCTTGTAGCGATTGTGGATGGAATTGTCGCTGGGTATTGCGGCTACTGGGGTGTTGCCGGTGAAGGCTATATCTATAATGTGGCAGTTAAAACAAGCCATTTGCGACAGGGAATAGGCATAAGGATGCTAAAGGAATTGATTATACAGGCTGTCGGTAGGGGTATCGGCTCTCTGACTCTTGAGGTTAGGCAATCGAATGTGGCAGCTATCAATCTCTATAAGAAGCTTGGATTTACCGAGGCTGGGGTTAGAAAAGATTTTTATACAAAGCCTGTTGAGAACGCTATAATCATGTGGAGAAACCCAATACATTAATTCCCACTGTAAAAAACCGATAGCAAGGCTTATAATGATACTAGCAGCGGGTAGCTTCCGTTTATCAAATCAGGAGGGATAAGTCGTGAAAAGAGCAGTGGATAAAAAAAGTGGGGACATGCATTTGTACTGCAATTCATGTGGGAAACAATTAAAGGTTGAGAATGGTATATTAAGAGAGGATGCCTTTGAAGCAAAAAAAGAGTGGGGATATTTTTCTGATTGGGATACACAGATTCACCACTTTAATTTGTGTGAGGATTGCTATAAGAGGATAACGGATAGCTTTCAGATTCCAGTGGAGGTTATAAGCAAAATAGAAGTAATGTAAGAATAGGGTTATGATAATAATGAAAAGGAAGAGGGCGCTGTCTAAGGCCTTCTTTTTAATGGTATAAGAAATACGTCCATCTGGACAAATTATAGAAAATTGGAATAGAATATGTTATTATGCTTATATAATTTATAACGGCATGGCAAAATATTATTGTTATAGTAGATTATATATAGTAGAATTTGTTTTAATATAAATGGTATAATGTCGATAAATAATATAGAAAGAAGTAATGGACATTAGGAAAGGTAAGAAAATATAATGTTGGATGTATGCTTACTTGGAACGGGCGGGATGATGCCTCTACCAGGAAGATGGTTAACAGCTCTTATGACTAGATTTAACGGAAGGAGCTTGCTTATTGATTGTGGCGAAGGAACACAAATAACAATTAGAGAAAAAGGCTGGAGTGTTCATTCTATTGATGTCATATGTATTACACATTTTCATGGTGATCATATAAGTGGGCTTCCTGGACTCTTGCTATCCATGGGCAATTCGGATCGTACAGAACCTGTATATATGATTGGTCCAAAAGGGTTAAAAAGGGTTGTGGATTCCTTAAGAGTGATAGCACCAGAGCTTCCATTTGAGCTTAATTTTATAGAATTGACTGAACCAGAGCAGGAAATTGAGGTCTGCGGATATACTCTTAGGGCATTTTATGTCAGACATAATATACCTTGCTATGGGTATAGCATTCTGATTAAGCGAGGGGGTAGGTTTTATGCCGAAAGGGCAGAGGAGAACCAGGTTCCTATGAAATTGTGGAATCGACTACAAAAGGGAGAAACTGTAGAAGAAGAAGGAAAGTTATATACACCTGAAATGGTACTTGGTCCTGAAAGAAAAGGCATTAAGCTGACATATTGTACAGATACAAGACCAACAAAGGCTATTATAGATAATGCTATGTATTCCGATTTGTTTATATGCGAGGGAATGTATGGCGAGAAAGAAAAGGATGAAAAGGCTAAGGAATATAAGCATATGACTTTTCGCGAAGCAGCTAAGATAGCAAAGGAAGCAGAGGTTAAGGAAATGTGGCTAACACATTATAGCCCATCCTTAGCACGACCCGGGGATTTTATAAATGAAGCAAAGCGTATATTTCCCAATACAAAGGCGGGAAAGGACAGAAAGACTGTCACCTTGGAATTTGATAAGAATGAATAGACTTATAGACAGGAGGTAGAGGATGAAAAAATCAAAAAAACCTATGTCAGCTATTTTTACTGTTATTTCAATTGCAGCAGTTGTACTTGTATTGGTTTATGTAACTCAATCTAAGCAGTCAGAAAATCTCAAA
The DNA here is from genome assembly GCA_028701595.1 of Herbinix sp. Taxonomy (GTDB): domain Bacteria; phylum Bacillota; class Clostridia; order Lachnospirales; family Lachnospiraceae; genus Mobilitalea. The sequence continues at coordinate 2,926 of JAQVQL010000002.1, read as the reverse complement.
GAAGCCTCTTTAAAAAAATTAACTGAGGTTGAACAGCTACTAGAGATGGATCTAGACAAAGAATATCCTGAAATGCCAAGAGATGTGGCTAAGCTTCACGGAGATATGACAAGACTTTTGTACTCTGGAGTCGAAGATGAAGAAATAAAGGAATTAGCATTAAAGATAAGATACCTATATGATGATGAGCTATTGGCTGTTAATTCCGAAGAGCAATATTTAGCCGATTTATACTCAGATATTGCCTTATGGCATCAATTGGATCGTAGGATAGAGTATAATGTTGTGGTTAATGAAGAGAAAGAAGAAAGTTATACAAAGGATGGTCAGAAATTCGCCAATGCGTTTGTTTCATTTACTATTACACAGAAAGGACAAACATCGGAGCTAAGGCGTTATACCATGCGAAAGGATAAGGACGATAAGTGGAAAATTCTTGGTTGGGAATATGTAACTGACAATCAGAATTAGAAAGAGGAAGCTATGTTACAAAAGGACATTAATATATTAGCAATCGAGACATCCTGTGATGAAACAGCCGCAGCAGTAGTAAGAAACGGCAGAGAGGTTCGTTCCAATATTATATCATCACAGATAGAACTTCATAAAGTTTATGGAGGCGTAGTCCCTGAGATTGCATCCAGAAAACATATTGAGAAGATAAACCAGGTTATTGAAGAAGCATTGAGCGTCGCCGAAATCTCCCTAAAGGATATAGATGCGATTGGAGTTACCTACGGACCCGGTCTGGTTGGAGCATTATTGGTAGGTGTTGCAGAGGCTAAGGCTATAAGCTTTGCCGCGAAAAAAACCTTGATTGGGGTTCACCACATCGAAGGTCATATTTCAGCTAATTATATAGAAAATAAGCAGCTTGAGCCTCCGTTTCTATGTTTAGTAGTATCAGGAGGTCATACTCACCTTGTCCTTGTTAATGATTATGGTGAATTTGAAATTATAGGAAGAACCAGAGATGACGCGGCAGGAGAAGCTTTTGATAAAGTGGCTAGAGCTATCGGCTTAGGATATCCCGGAGGTCCGAAGATTGATAGGCTATCTAAGGAGGGAAATGGGCAAGCAATTCAATTTCCACGAGCCCATATAGATGGAGCACCATATGACTTTAGTTTTAGCGGTTTGAAATCTGCGGTACTGAACTATATTAATTCGTTAGAGATGAAGCATGAAGAGATTAACAGAGCTGATGTGGCAGCGTCATTTCAGGAAGCAGTAGTTGATGTTCTGGTTAGTAGAACTATGCTTGCAGCAAAGGATTATAATATGAAGAAGGTTGCTATAGCGGGAGGAGTGGCCGCGAACTCATCACTTCAAAAGGCTATGCACACAGTTTGCAAGGAAAATGAGCTGGAATTTTATCATCCCTCACCAATATTTTGTACTGACAATGCTGCTATGATAGGAACCTCTGCTTATTATGAATATATAAAAGGCATTAGTAGCGGACTTGATTTGAATGCAATTCCTAACTTAAAAATAGGAGAACGATAGAAATAAAAAAACATGTATTAAGATATATAGGGTGGAGATGAATATGAAGGAGAAGGTTACAGCAATTATATTAGCGGCTGGACAAGGGAAACGAATGAATGCTACTGTGGCAAAGCAGTTTCTTACACTGGAGGATAAGCCGATTCTTTTTTATTCTATAAAGGCCTTTGAAGAAAGTCTTGTAGATGAGATTATACTTGTTTGCAGCCAGGGGCAAACTGAATACTGCACTGATAATATTATAACCCCTTATGGCTTTAAGAAGGTAATTAGTGTTATTGAAGGCGGTGAGGAAAGATATGATTCTGTGAATCGTGCTCTTTTAGCCGTAGATAATACCGATTATGTGTTAATCCATGATGGTGCCAGGCCTTTTGTATCTTCTGATTTAATTAATGAAGTAATTGATAAGGTAAAGGAGCATGGAGCATGTATAGTAGCAGCCCCTGTGAAGGATACTATTAAGGCCGTTGATATAGATGGATGGATTAAGGATACTCCGGATAGAAAATTAATGTGGTTAGCTCAAACACCCCAGGCATTTATGTATTCATCAATCAAAAAGGCTTATAAGTTGCTCTTTGAAGGAGATGAGTCAGATAGAAAGACCGTTACAGATGATGCAATGGTATACGAAAGATATATTAATCAACCTGTAAAAATAGTAAAGGGAGATTACTATAATATAAAGATTACTACTCCTGAGGATATGACTATCGCAAAAGGGATAAATGATAGATTAATGAATAAGTGAAAGTAGTTACTTGTGTCGACTTTCTTTGAATTGTAATGAATAAAAGAACAATTCCAAAATGAATAAATGAAAAGCACTTGACACAAGAAAGCTGTGATGATACAATAGCTAAGCGACGTTTGGAGAGGTGTCCGAGAGGCTGTAAGGAGCTGGTCTTGAAAACCAGTGATTCCGCAAGGAACCGTGGGTTCGAATCCCACCCTCTCCGCTAAAAATCAAACCGCCATACAGGTGGTTTTGCCACCGTAATATGGTGGTTTTATTGTTCGAACAATTTGGACATTTTGGCGCTGTGGAGAAATACCCAAGAGGCTGAAGGGGCTCGCCTGGAAAGTGAGTAGGTCGTTAATAGCGGCGCGAGGGTTCAAATCCCTCTTTCTCCGTTCTACTTTTTAAATCAAATGTAATAATGAAAAATGCTCCATAATACTTAAAATTTATTTGAAAAGTAGTTGACAAAGTTTTTAATGCATGATAATATAGTCAAGCTGACGTTAAAACGTAGCAAGCATTGAAAGTAATGCGTTAGAGACATTTAGCACCTTGATAATTGAACAGTAAAACAACCCTGAAAATTCTAAAAAACTGGAACTATCACATGTGGTTCCAGAGGTATTATAACTAATACCTCAAATAGATTTTCAATAAACGAACAGGTATTAT
>JAQVQL010000071.1 GCA_028701595.1 Herbinix sp. | reverse complement strand
GAGGAGGAAATGAAATATGAGATAGCCAGTGAGCTTGGTTATCTTGACAAGGTTCTTTCCACCGGATGGAAATCTCTAACGGCAAAGGAATCCGGAAGAATCGGCGGAATAATTACTAAAAGAAAGAGAGAACAGAAACAACATAATGAAGTAAAACAGGTATAGGTTATTGCTATAAAAGCTGTCGAACTAAGTATTTAGCTCGGCAGCTTTTTATTGTTAAGATATTGCATTTATTAGAACGGTGACTGATATTTAGTATTATTTAGCTTCAAATTCTTAATACCTAAGAAGCTCTTAATCGCCACACATGCTCCACCTAGTAATATTGAAGTATCCTGGAGTACTGAGGGAACAATACTAATATAGCTATTCATTTTACTTTTTAGCGCATCCTCAATTTTTTGCAGTACATGAGGATAGTGGATTGTAAAGGAGCTATTGATTATAACTATTTCAGGGTTATATGCATTAAGTATATTATTTATTCCAACTGACATATATTTGATGAACTGATCCATTATTTGCATAGCTATTGGATCGTTTTCATCGAGCATCTTACTATAGGTGGCAAAATCCACCTTCTCTAGTCCCTTTAATCTTGCAAATTCATTTAGAAGAGTCCGTTCAGATACATATTGCTCTAGGCAGCCAAGATTTCCACAGGGACAAGGCCTACCATCTATCTCAACAATAGTATGTCCGAATTCACCTGCGCGTCCGTTATATCCCGTAAAGAGCCTACCATTTATAATGATGCCAAGTCCTATACCGGAATGTACACTTATATTAGCGATATTAGCATAATCATATTGAAATGTTTTCTCACCAATTACCGATAGATTTGCTTCGTTTTCCATATAAATAGGAACACCAAAATGCTGGCTTAAGCCCTCTGCAAGATTTGCACCTGCAAGATTATAATAAGGTGCGAAGGATACTTCGTTATGAATAGTAACACCGTGTATGCCAAGAGTAATTCCAACCAATCCATATGGAGCATCCATTGGAAGCTTCATAGAGTCAATTAGATTTATCATCTCATTAATTATGCCCGATGTGTTTCTCGGAGTTCTAATCTGCTTAAGGCTACAATCCTCCCCCGCCAGATCAGAGATCAGTGCAGATATAGTATCAACACCCAAATCTATAGAGACAACATAACCTGCTTTCTTATTCAAGCTAAGAAGTATAGGCTTTCTACCTAGGCTAGTGTCATCACTACCGATTTCTATTACCAGTTTTCGGTTGATTAATTCCTGTACAATTGCTGAGACAGTAGCCTTAGTTAATCCAAGAAGTTTGGCAGTGGACGCCCTTGAAATTGTAGCTTGATTAATAATAGTCTCTAACACCAGGTGGGTATTAATATCTCTTATAAGTTCTTTACTGCCTGTAATCATCACATTCACCTTCGTTTTATTTATAATAGACAGATTAGTATCTTGTCTATTTCCATGTTTAATCTGCTTATCATGGTATCATAGTTTATGTTTTTTGGAAAGGTATTATTTTCTTTGAGACCTTATTCTACCTTGACATAAGTGGGTCATATTGTTATATTTAAATTAATATAGTTTAATCAACTAACATGAAAAGACGTTATAGATTTACTAATTGAGAAGTAATGAATATACTGGTATCAAAAATTCATAGTATGAAAGGAGATATACACATATGTTGTATATTGGTGTTGATTTAGGGACATCCTCAGTCAAGCTGTTATTGATGGATGAGAACGGAAAAATCGAAAATATCGTTATGAAGGAGTATCCGATATATTATCCTAAGACTGGATGGTCTGAGCAGAATCCTGAGGACTGGTATAGTGCTCTGATTGATGGTATAAAGGAGCTAACAAAGGATTGCAATAAGGATGAGATTGACGGTATCAGCTTCAGTGGGCAGATGCATGGTATGGTAATATTAGATGAGAATGACAAGGTTATTCGTCCAGCTATCCTATGGAATGATGGCCGTACTCAGGCAGAATGTGATTACTTAAATAATGAGATAGGAAGAGAGAAAATCTCAAGCTATACTGCTAATATGGCACTCACAGGCTTTACTGCACCTAAGCTACTTTGGGTTAGAAAGCATGAGCCTGAGAATTTTGCGAAGATTAAAAAGGTTATGCTGCCTAAGGATTATGTTGCATACATGCTCTCCGGAGTTCATTGCACAGATGTATCCGATGCATCAGGCATGCTGTTATTAGATGTAAAGAATAAGAGCTGGTCTAAGGAAATGCTTAATATATGCGGTCTGAAGGAAGAACAGATGGCAAAGGTTTTTGAATCCTATGAAGTTGTCGGTAATCTGAGTAAGAAAGCATCCGAAGAAACAGGTCTTCCCACAAGTGTTAAGGTTATCGCAGGTGGTGGTGACCAGGCTGTTGCATCTGTTGGTACAGGAACTGTCGGTAAGGGCAAATGTAATGTATCTCTTGGAACTTCTGGCGTAGTTTTTATATCTGCTCAAGAATTTGCAGTAGATGATAAGAATGCACTTCATGCATTTTGCCATGCTGATGGAAAATATCATTTCATGGGTGTTATGCTTTCGGCAGGAGCTAGCAACACATGGTGGATGAATGATATAATCGATACAAAGGATTACGCTAAGGAGCAGGAGGATATAACTAAGCTAGGAGAGAACAATGTATATTTCCTACCTTATCTGATGGGTGAAAGAACACCCCATAACAACCCCAATGCAAGAGGCACCTTTACAGGTATGACCATGGATACAACCCGCGCAGATATGACTCAGGCAGTTCTTGAGGGTGTAGCATTTGCGCTTCGTGATTCATTTGAAATTGCCAAATCTTTAGGTGTAAACGTAGAGAGAACCAGAATAAATGGTGGTGGTGCAAAAAGTCCACTATGGTGTAGTATAGTAGCAAATATCTTAAATGTTAAGGTTGATAAAATCAATTCCAAGGAAGGACCTGCCTTTGGTGCAGCCATATTAGCAGCTGTTGGTTGTGGCAAGTACGCTAACGTAGAAGAAGCAACTGAAAAGCTTATCAAGGTTACGGATACCATAGAACAGGATCCTAAGATTGTAGAGCTATATAATAAGAAATATGAGGTATTCAAGGAGCTATATCCTGCCTTAAAGGATATGTTTGATAAGATGGTATAATATAACCTATAAAATGATATTAGCTTTTGTAAGCAATAAGTTTATATTATATAATCTAGAAACTATAATTTATCCTCGATATACATTTGATTAGTATATCGAGGGTATTTTATTAGAGTTCCTATTATAAACGATACTTAAGCTTAGAACAAACAAGTATTTCAAAAATATGAAACTTTTTCTTGCCAATATCGTCTAATGTATGAAGGGTTTTTTAGATACTATAAGGATTATATTTGCAGTCATTTATAATCTAGATTAGGAAATCCTAAACTATATCAACAAGGAGGTAATCAATATGAAAAAGTTACTATCATTAATGTTAACAATTATAATAGTTTCCCTATCTGCAACTTCGGTCTTTGCAGTAGAGAAATCTACAGATAAGAGATCTCATTTTAACTCATTTACAGGTACCGTTAAGGAGATAAGAAAATCTGAAAACGATGCTGATTCTACCTATGTGTTACTTGAGAATAAGGAAGGCAGTGAGGCTTATCTAATCTTGAATAAGGATACATATTTTATTAATGATGAGGAGATTATTATTGGATCAGAGGTAACTGGATATTATGATGCCAATTCTATGATGATTATGATTTACCCGCCCCAGTATGTGGCAGTGGTAGTTATGGTATCGAATAAGAAGCAGAACATAAAGGTTGATTTATTTGATAAGAATTTGATTAGTGCTGATAATTCATTGATGCTAAATATCAATCAGGATACCAAGGTTGTCTTAAAGAATGGGAAGGATTATAAGGGAGACCTTACAAACCGTAAGCTTGCTGTATTTTACGGAGCTTCCACCAGAAGCATACCTGCCCAGACTAATCCGGATAAAGTAGTTGTTCTTTCAGATCAAATCGTGCCTGACACAGATGGCAATTCCTATTATGGTTCTTTTACAGGGACTGTTACAAAGATGACGACCCCAAAAAACGATAAGGGCAGAACACAGTTAACCTTAAAGGATAAGGACGGCTTGGAAGCATTATTTACAATAACAAAGGATACCTACCAGACTAACAGGGAAAAAATCTCGGTCGGCTCAGTTGTGACTGGATACTATGATGCTAAGGTATTTAGGATTATGATATATCCTGCACAGTATGAAGCTGAAGTAGTAGACGTTGAGATAGCTAAGCATAATGTTAAGGTAGATTATTTTGACAATAAGCTTATTAGTGCTGACAATATGCTTACGATTAAAATCGGTAATAATACAGAGTTAATCTATATGGATGGATCGATGTACAAGGGGAAGCCTGTTAAGACTAATCTAGTTGTTATCTATGATAAGTCAACCAGAAGCATACCTGCACAGACAGAACCAATTAAGGTGATTGTTCTAGAGCAGAAGAACAAGAAGGTAGATGCAAAGGATACAGAGGTTAAAGATAAAGGAAACGCCAATTGGAAGGGTAAGCTTGATGAATGGATGAAATTAACTGATGAGCTTTTTAACAATATGGATGAAATATCCGAATATAAGGATGAGATATATAAGTATATTTGGAAGCTTATGAATAAAAGAGATTACTCATGGCTAAGATGGTTTTTAGATAGAGATTAAAGATAACTTAATATTGTGATTTTTAGACGCACTCATTTTGTAGATAAAATGAGTGCGTTTTGTTTTACATGATTTAGAGAACCAACGTTTGCCCTAGCATTTATAAGTGTGCTATAATATGCAGCATAGCTAATAAGGAACCCCAATTTTTAAGCTTAGAGGTAGTTCACAATTATATTATTGTGTTATATAATGGGATATACTAAAATTGTTTCTAGATAAATAATTGTAGTTGATAATTAAGAATTAAACGAATAGCTTCAAAGAAAGGAGCTGTAGAATTGGACAAATATACTGACTTTGCCTCTGTATATGATATATTGATGGAGCACATACCCTATGATGAATGGGCAGAGTATATGGATAACATATTGAAACGACATGGTATAGACAACGGACTGGTGCTGGAGCTTGGATGCGGTACGGGAGCCATGACAAGAAGGATGGCTGCTAAGGGCTATGATATGATTGGAATAGATATATCTGAGGAGATGCTATCACTTGCAAAACAAAGAAGTGAGGGCAAAGAGGACGGTATCTTATATCTATGTCAGGATATGAGAGAGTTTGAGCTCTACGGTACTGTAAAGGCAGTGTTTTGCGTTTGCGACAGCATTAACTATATGTTGTCGTCACAGGACCTTAGTAAAGTTTTTCGTCATGTCGGTAATTATCTTGATCCCGGGGGATTGTTTATATTTGATATGGATACAGCTTATCTTTATGAGGAGATACTCGGTGATAATACAAATATTATGAAGCATGAGGCTGGGGATTTCATATGGGAGAATACATACTATCCCGAGGAAATGATTAATGAGGTTGAATTAACATTGTTTCTTAAGCAGGAGAATTCATTATATAGAAAGCATAAGGAAACTCATGTACGGCGAACCTATGATGTAGATACCATAAAGAGATTATTGGACAGCACTGGGCTTGATATGATATGTGCTTATCATGAGTTGACCGATGAGGAGCCAAGGTCAGATAGTGAAAGGATTTATATCGTCGCAAGGGAAAGACATATTGATAACAAATTATACATTAATAATTTATTCTAGATAAAAGATGACAATGAAATAGAAAGGAAAAGCTGAAAATATGACAGATTATATAGTACGTGTAAGTGCAGCCGACAACCAGATTCGTGGGTTTGCAGCGACCACAAGAGATTTAGTAGAGCATGCAAGGGAGATTCATAATACCAGCCCGATAGCAACAGCTGCCTTAGGAAGACTTCTTACTGCAGGGGCAATGATGGGGATAATGATGAAGGGGGACAATGACTTATTAACCTTACAGATTAAAGGAACCGGCCCCATAGAAGGTATAACGGTTACCGCTAATTCAAAGGGTACTGTCAAGGGGTATGTTAATAACCCAGAGGTTATGCTTCCTCCAAGCGCAAAGGGAAAGCTTGATGTCGGAGGAGCAATTGGAGAAGGTGTCCTTACTGTTATAAAGGATTTAGGACTTAAGGAACCTTATGTGGGACAAACCAATCTTGTCTCAGGAGAAATTGCAGAGGATTTGACTTATTATTATGCTACCAGTGAGCAGGTTCCATCGAGTGTGGCACTTGGGGTATTAATGAACAAAGACAATACCGTTCGTCGTGCAGGAGGCTTTTTTATTCAACTTATGCCCTTTGCAAGTGACGAGATTATTAGTAAATTGGAGAAGAATATCAGTAAAATAGATGGAATAACAGGACTTCTTGATAAGGATATGACCCCTGAAATGATATTGGAGCAGATCCTTGGGGATTTTGATATGGAGATTTTAGATAAAATACCTACGGGTTTTGAATGTAACTGTAGTAAAGAAAGAGTTGAAAAAGCAGTAATATCCATAGGAAGTAATGACATCCAGGAGATGATTGAGGACAAAGAACCTGTTGAGGTTAATTGCCATTTTTGCAATGAGCATTATATGTTCAGCATAGAAGAACTGAAGGTGCTGCTATCAAAGGCCACTCATTAATTTATAGAGGTATGATATTACAAAAAGAGGTTAATTAAACACATTGTAACGAGTATGGATTAATTGTAGAATTAATGTTTATTAATAAGCGATTCGTTTGGGGAGGATAAACCCTCCGTTATAGGTAATGTTTTAAAAATAATTTATTTAGGAGGATAAATCCTCCGTTATAGGTAATACTTTAAAAATAATTTATTTAGGAGGATTGAATGAAGGGAGCTTTTTACACTGGAGAGTACAGAAATGTTTTTAAGGAGCTAGGCTATAAAGAAGATGATATAAATAAGAAGCTTGAAGATGCATATAAAACTATATTCTATGGGCTAGAGGGTGAGCGGTTTTATCATGAAGTAGGGGATGATATGGCTTACTTTGAGGATACAGGTAATTTTGATGCCAGATCAGAGGGAATGTCCTACGGAATGATGATGTGCGTTCAATATGATTGGAAGAAGGAATTTGACCGTTTATGGAAATTTTCTAAGACATATATGTGGATGGAAGACGGGGTGAATAGCGGGTATTTTGCCTGGTCAGTTCAGCCGGATGGAAGCAAGAACGCATATGGGCCAGCTCCTGATGGAGAGGAATTCTTTGCCATGGCCTTATTATTTGCCTCAAATCGTTGGGGCGACGGTGAAGGTATATATAATTATTCTAAGGAAGCCAGAGCAATTCTTCATGAATGTGTGCACAAGGGTGAGGATGGTACTTTGGGCGAGCCCATGTGGGAGCCTTCAAACAAACTGATAAAATTTGTTCCAAACTGTGATTTTACCGATCCGTCCTACCACCTACCTCATTTTTATGAATTATATGCCCTATGGGCTAATGAAGAGGATAGGAAGTTCTGGAAGGAAGCAGCTAATGCCAGTAGGAAGTATCTTCATGTGGCATGCCATCCCGTAACAGGTCTTGCTCCTGAATATGCACATTATGATGGTAGGCCTATCACAAATGATAATAGAGACAGATACTATAGTGACGCTTACAGAGTAGCTGCTAATATTGGTACAGATTATGCATGGTTTGCAGCGGACGAATACCAGAGAGATATCGCTGATAATATTCAGAGCTTTTTCTGTGATACCGTGAAAGGAAAGAACGATAGGGTATATATGATTGATGGTACAATTATTGAAGAGAAGGCTCTTCACCCGGTAGCCATCATAGCAACTAACGCACAAGCTTCCTTAGCAGCTAATGATACAAAATATATGAGGGAATGTGTGGAGCTTTTTTGGAATACACCACTGAGAAAAGGTGGCCGTCGTTATTATGACAATTGCTTGTATCTATTTGCCCTACTAGCACTTAGTGGCAATTATAGAATTTGGAATTAAGGGTTGTACATGAGGGAGTAATATAATTTTAAAGGAGAGGGTATAGATGAAATACGGATATTTTGACGAAATGAATAAGGAGTATGTGATTACGAGACCGGATACTCCCGCCCCATGGGCGAATTACTTAGGTTCTCCTGAATATGGAGCGATAATCTCCAATAATGCTGGAGGATTCAGTTTTGTAAAAAGCGGAGCAAACGGTCGTATATCCCGCTATTTATTTAACCAGGAGGATAAGCCGGGCAGATATATTTATCTTAGAGATGATGAAGATAATGATTTCTGGTCTGCATCCTGGCAGCCGGTGGGGAAACCCTTGGGAGAAGGCTATGATGAGTATATGAGTGAGTGTCGACACGGAACAGCATACACAGCTATAAAAGGACGATATAAGGGAATTACATCTGAGGTTCTTTATTATGTTCCCCTAGGTAAAACCCATGAGGTATGGAGGGTTTCTATCAAAAATGATAGTGACAGACTAAGAAAGCTGTCTGCATTTGGATTTATTGAATTTACCAATGATAGCTTCTATGAGAATGATTTGGTTAATCTGCAGTATACTCTATTTATTACAAAAACATACCTTAAAGGAAATATGATTCTCCAAACAATCAATGAAAATGATGGAAAAAATGAAGAAGGAACCAATTATAGAGAACGTTTCTTCGGACTTGCTGGTGCGGATATCACCTCCTATAACGGTAATAAATCATCATTTATTGGCAATTACCGAAGCTATCATAATCCCATAGCAGTAGAACGAGGGGAATGTGATAATGTACTAAACTATAATTCCAATGCTTGTGGAGCCTTACATACGAATATGGTCTTGCAGCCAGGAGAGAGTAAGGAATTTGTATTTTTATTAGGCCAAAAGAATGAAAAACAAGCTAGAGAGATTATAAATAGTTATTCTGATTTATGCATTGTTAAGAGGGAATTAAAAGAGCTTAAGGATTACTGGCATGGCAAGCTTTCCAATCTTCAGGTTGCTACTCCTAGTGAGGAGTTCAATGCAATGATAAATACCTGGAATGCATACCAATGCTTTATCACATTTATATGGTCCAGAGCCGCATCATTTATGTATGCCGGACTGCGAAATGGTTATGGTTATCGTGATACAGTTCAGGATATCCAGGGAATTATCCATCTAGATCCATCCATGGCAAAGGATAAGATACGTTTTATGCTTTCTGCGCAGGTGGATAATGGTGGTGGACTTCCTCTTGTAAAGTTTGATCATAATGCCGGTCATGAGGATACTCCTGATGATGCATCATATGTTCAGGCAACAGGTCATCCGGCATATAGAGCCGATGATGCTTTATGGCTATTCCCTACAGTGTACAAATATATGGCTGAGACAGGTGATAAGGCATTTTTAGATGAAACTATACCTTATGCAAACCGTGATGAGGGAACTGTTTATGATCATTTAAAGAGAGCAATAAATTTCTCCATGGAAAGACTCAGTAGCCATAAGATGCCCGCGGGACTTCATGCGGATTGGAATGACTGTCTGCGTCTAGGTAAGAAGGGTGAATCCACCTTCGTAGCGCTTCAGCTATATTACGCTATGTCTGTTGTTCGTAATATTGCCGTGGATAAGAAGGATGATGAATATATAGCTTATATTGACAGAGTGCAAAAGGAGCTAAAGCAGACGATCAATGATAACTGCTGGGAGGAAGACCGTTTTATCCGTGGATTTAAAGAGGACGGTCAGGTAATTGGATCCAAGAAGGATCCGGAGGCCAGTATGTGGCTTAATCCTCAGTCTTGGTCAGTTATAAGTGGCCTTGCCACAGAGGAACAAGCAAAGAAGGCTTTAGATAGCGTATATCGTGAACTTAATACTGCATACGGCGTCAGAGTTATGGCACCTTCCTATGTAGATCATGCCTTTGAGGGAGCCCTTGCAATACTGTTTAATCCATCTACCAAAGAAAACGGTG